>CAYJRG010000071.1:0-3802 GCA_964372585.1 uncultured Candidatus Saccharibacteria bacterium | reverse complement strand
ATCCGAAAATGAGGCCGTATGTGCTCACAAATCGGAGCGGCATAGAGATTATTACTCTTGAAACGACCGCGGAGGGTTTGGAGAAAGCAGTTGCTTTCGTTCAGGAAAAAGTTCGGAGTGGCGGGCAGGTGCTTTTGGTTGGCACAGAGCCGCAGGCCGAAGAAGCGATCCTTAAACTCGCCGCGCGATGTAATCTCTCGTATGTGACGACTCGCTGGGCGGGCGGCACGCTCACAAATTTCAAAATCATTTCAAAGCGGATAGAATATTTCAAGAAGCTGGCGAGTGATCTTGCGGGTGGGGCGCTTGATAAATATACTAAGAAAGAACGGCTTGGCATGGAGCGGGAGATCAGGCGCTTGCGGGAACTTTTCGGAGGGCTTGAGCATTTTGAGCGTATGCCGGATGTGATGGTGGTTGTAAATCCCCAGCTTCATCATGCCGCCGTCCGAGAAGCTCGCCGGCTCAAGATTCCCGTGGTCGCTCTCTCGAATGTTGATACAGACCCGGCTTTCATAGAGTATCTCGTTCCGGGGAACGATAAATCCATAAAAAGCATCCAGTGGTTTTTAGGGAAGATTGAAGAGGCGATACAATCGGGGCTCGCCGCGCGGGTGGCGGAGGCGGCGCGCAACGCGGAGCTTGCGGCGGCCGGAGCGAAACAGGGCGCGGCGGTTCCGGGTCAGCTTCATACTGCTCATGAACAAAAGTGAAGGCGGCGATATTCAAAAACTTCGGGAAGTGACGGGCGCGGGGGTGATGGACTGCAAACGCGCGCTTGCAGACGCCGGCAGTTTTGACGCCGCAGTCGCCCTCATAAAAGAGCGGGGGCTTGTGAAGGTGGAAAAGCGCGCCGGCCGTGACACGGGCGCCGGTCTTGTTCATTCCTATGTGCATAACGAGCGGATCGGCGTGCTCCTTGACGTGCGGGCGGAGACGGACTTTGTTGTCCGCTCGGAGCCATTCAGAAAATTAGCGCATGAGCTTGCCATGCAGATTGCGGCGACCTCGCCCGCAGACGTGGACGGACTCTTGAAACAGCCGTATATTAAAGATGAATCTAGAACTGTCGGTGATGTGATAAAAGACGTGATCGGCAGGGTGGGGGAGAATATAACCGTGGGCAAGTTTTATAGGGTTGAGGTGTAAAAAAATCAAAGATGAAAGATCAAAAATAAAAAATTACGAGTCTTGTGGAGCGGGATATTTCCATATCTTTGATATTTGATCTTTAATTTTTAATTTAATGTAAATCCATGCTCCAGTTCATAATTACTAACGTTTTGATGGTCTCGGTCGGGGCGCTTTTGTATCTCGTCATCCGCACACTTCCGCGGATCGAGCCCGACCCCGCCGGAGAAAAGCCGAAAGGATTTTTTGAACAGCTCATTGTTTCGAAAATTCCGGAGCGGGTTGACGGAGTGTTTAACTCTTTCGCGTTCAAGTTTTTGCGGCGGCTTAAGGTGATACTGCTCAAAATTGATAACGTTGTCGGCCATCAGATCAAAAAAGTGAAGCCCGAGGCGAGTGGCGGATCCGAAGCCGGCGGCAAGCCCGCCATTGATTTTACGGAGATAACGGAGAAGAAATGATTTCTCGCTCGAAACTTGTGCTGGAAGCGGAGCAATTTATTGACGAGGAGGTAGTGGGGCATTAGGATAACTGGGATAGCTGGGATGACGGAGCGGTCAAACGTACCAGACTGTAAATCTGGCGCCTTCGGGCTACGCAGGTTCGAATCCTGCTCCCAGCACCACAAAGAAAATTGCAAGTTTGAAAGGTTCGCCTCGCTTCGCTCGGCGACTAATTTGTATTCAATTTTGGGGGTAAAAACGAATTGGCGATTTTGAAAGAAGAAGAGAGAATTTTTTAATCATACAGTCAAAATTAACTATTAACTTTGCTATAATTAAACATATGAACCAGAAAGGATTTGCAAACATAATAATTATTTCCATAATCGCCGTTGTCGTGATAGTCGGCGGCTATTTTGCTATAAGAAAGATACCACCGTTTCTGCTACCTGAACAGCCAATTCCCCCTGAACTACTCACAACACCAGATCAGCCACCTATTCAACATCAAGAAAAAGAGATAGGTCTATTTGAAATGAGAACTTCTGCAAACACATGCTACCCCGGAGGTAAGTGTTACACTAAGCTACTGGTATACACCTCTGGAAAATTAATTGAAGATTCGGCTAAAACTGAGGGGGAGTTGGTAAAGCAACTTACAGTAGAAAAACTCGATTCAATCATTTCCATAATTCGGAAAACTGGCATAATGCAAAAGCGTTGTCCTTCAATCGACCATGAAAAAATCGCGGTTGAATCAGGGGGTTGGTATTCTCTAAATTTAGATGGTAAGAGCAAAAACATAGAAGATCCTGCCCTTCCTCCTTGCGATAAGGATTTGTATGAGATAATAACTTTCATCCGTTCTTTGTATTAGTTTCTTTTCTAGAATTTGCCGCCAGACCCAAATAGCAGAAACTTCGTTTCGCTACGGGGCAGGAAAAAACTTGAGATTGTTAATGTTCGCGGCGGATCCGCACATTTTGTCCATATCTTCGAGTCTGAAGACTCTTCAGAGTTGAATTCAGGAACCCTCCTCTTCCGCTTTCTCGCGGGTTGTGATAATATCCATTTATGGAACACGATGCCGTAGTAAATCTGCGAATAGTTTCCAAGCAACGCCTAGAAAAACTTGGCGTCGGTTTGGCGTATCTTTTCGGGTCGCGCGCGGAAGGAGTCGCAGGTCCTTTGAGCGACACAGACATCGGCATTGTGTTTGCGGATCCGCGCCTCGCGCGCGGGGATACGCGAGCCGTCTATAACACGCTGTACGATCTTTTTAGCCCAGCTCTTGGTTCCGGCAATATTGATGTGGTTTTTTTGGAACGCGCCGGCTTGGAGCTCTGTTTTGACGTAATCACGCACGGTAAAATTATTTTTTCCGTCTCGGATGAGTTTCGGGAAAATTTTGAGCACCGCATTGCCATGCTCTACGCGGATTTCAGACCGATATTGGAGAACTTTAATCGAGCAACGCTTGCGCGAGTGCCGTAAACATGACCCTGCCGCTCAAAAAAGAATCAATCATCCCGCGCATAGAAGGAATCATGCGGGATATGGATAAACTGCGAGAGCTCGGCGCCCGCAATGTTGATGAATTCAAAAAGAACGAGGACATTTTTGCTTTGAGCCAGTTTTATCTCCGGCAGGCGCTTGAGGGAATTTTCCATATCGGCGAGCATATTCTTTCGCGGATGAACGGCGGACGGGCAACGGAGTATAAAGAAATAGCTCGGCTTCTCGGCGAGCGCGGCGTTGTGCCCAAAGATTTTGCAGACACAAAACTAAAAGCGATGGCCGGATATCGCAACCGGCTTACTCACTTTTATGCCGACGTAACGCCAGAAGAAATCCACGCGATTCTTTCGCATGACCTCGAAGACTTCGAGGAATTTCTATCCTCGATAAAAAATCTTATGAATAAACCGGAAGCGTTTGGTCTGGCTATCGAGTAGTTTGAAAGATTCCCCAGATATATAGAAAAGTTATCAACTTGGCAAAAAATAATTTTCTACAGGGGAGTCAGTTTATTTACTCTTTTCACGGCATATCTCTTGCTCGGACTTTATGCAGGAGGGTTGTTTAAAGGAACAATTGATGCCGAGGATACTGTACAGATTATCGTAGGGCTTTCCTTATCTGTTCCATTTATCATAGGCATTGTTTTCCTTCTGCACCTTGAATTACGAAATGCCAAAATCCTCATCATGAGGTAACATGTGATCGGG
>CAYJRG010000070.1:0-3814 GCA_964372585.1 uncultured Candidatus Saccharibacteria bacterium | reverse complement strand
GAAAGGGTCGGAAGTAATCACTCCGGTTTTTACGTTCGCCACCACGGTCGCGCCGATACTGCAAATCGGGCTTGTGCCAGCGTTTGTTGATGTGAAAATGGGATCATACCAACTAGATATAGATCAAGTGGAATCAATGATTACCAAGAAGACGCGGGCGCTTATGGTGCCTTCTCTATTCGGCAATATCCCCGACCTCGCACGGTTACGCGCTATCGCGAAAAAACATGCATTATATCTGATCGAGGACTCGTGCGACACGCTCGGCGCCAAGATTGGCGGAAGATCAACCGGCATTCATTCCGATATATCCACCACCAGTTTCTACGCGTCTCATATAGTTACAGCCGCGGGCGGGGGCGGAATGGTTTGCCTCAATAACCCCCAATGGTATTCCAAAACTAGGATACTAAGCGGCTGGGGCCGCCGCTCGTCGCTCAATGAAACCGAAGATATCGACACGCGATACCAAACGAAGATTGGTGGGATGCCATATGACGCAAAATTTGTTTTCTCGGAGATTGGCTATAACATGCGGACAACAGAGTTAAGCGCCGCATTCGGTTTAGCCCAACTTAAGAAACTCGACCGGCATACGACAATCCGCCGCAAGAATTTTGCGGCGCTTAAAAAATTCTTCAAAGATTACGAAGAGTACTTCTTCCTGCCCGATCAGATGCGCGGCGTTCGGACGGCATGGCTTGCGTTCCCTCTTACGGTAAAAGAACATGCTCCGTTCTCGCGTTTTGAAATAGTAAAACACCTCGAACATAACAATATTCAAACGCGGCCGATATTTACCGGCAACATTCTGCGCCAGCCGGGGTTCCGAAAAATAAAACGCGTGGAGCGCCGCGGCGGATATCCGGTCGCCGACCTTATTATGAAACAAAGTTTTGTGATTGGATGCCATCACGGGATAGAGAAGAAACATATTAATAAGATAAAGAATGTCTTCGGGGAATTTCTGCGGCGATTTTAAAATGGACAAAAAACATATTGCGGTAATTACGGTCGCGACCGTTCTTTCGCTTCTCGCGGTGGTATTCGGATATTTTGGGTATCCGGTGAGCGGCACGAACGACGCGATCTATTTCATGCCGCCAGCCGTTACCTTTGCGCTACATCACGAGTTCACGAACCCGGTGACGAAAAGATTCACCAATCTCTCTGATCCAACGGGCCAAGAACGGTTTCTCCTGTACCCGCCGCTTTTTCCCATGATCGTGAGCTTATTCATCTCGCCGCATATTCCACTTTCTTATCCGAGGCAGGCGTTTCTCGCGCTTGGCCTTATAAATATGATTTCGCTCGCGCTTGCTTCCTGGGTTTTTTACAAAGTAGCGACCATGCGCGACAAAAGACTCAATTGGCTTGCAGTTATGTTGATAATCTTGGTTTCCATCATCACATTGCGGGTCTTGTGGGGATCGGGCGGCAGGCCGGAAACACTCGCCCGTTTATTCGTTACCGCGGGACTGTTTGGGATGTTGTACTTGAAGGAGCGGAAATTATTAATAGGGACACTCGCGCTTCTCCTTGGGCTTATGGCCGCGACCCATCCCGGCGGCACATTGCTTTTCGCCGCCGCCATAGGAATATTCTTCTCATTAGAGGACAAGTGGCGCGGCGTTCTCCGCGATACGGCGATCACGTGCGCCCTCGGCGGCTTGGTATTTTTACTCCTCATACAACTCTTCTCCCCCTTTAATGTGTTTGAAGTGCTCTCAGGCACAGCGCTGAACGCCGGCACACATACGCAGGTATTTACCGGAGTGTGGTCGGGAACGCATCTTATGCAAGTAATCGCTTCCGATTTTAGTAGCCCGTACAAAACGCTGCTTTTCCTCATGATGGTAATAATGCTGATCTTCGGCGTGAAAGTATATCGCGAGCATCGGAGCAAGATCAAATCGCCATTCCTTTTTGTGTTCTTCTGTGTTATCTTTGCCGGCCTCATAGTGTATTTCGTTACCGAGTCGAGAAACGGGTATGTTATGATTTTTTCCACGCCGATATTCGCCGCGTTGCTTTATGGCGTGATTCATATTTTTAATACGAGGGCAGCGCAGTACGGAACCGTGGCAATTCTATTGCTTCTCACGGCAGTCGCCGCACGACCGATTGCTCTTTTCCCGTCCTTTATTAAGGACGGCGTAGGTATCGACGCCGCACGAAACGCGTTCGCGAAAATTTCGTCCGAACACCCCGGCGCTACGTATGTGGTCACATTTCAAATGTGGACCATTTCGGAAAATTACAAAACGATGGAAACGATGGGCGATTTTGGGCCGACGGATATTTTTCCGCCCCATGCGATGGTGATCTGGGGTCAGACCCAAGATAATTATAACGCCGCCACTCCGCCGCCCGACATACGAGGATGTCCTATTATTGCCAGCAATTTCGTCGCGAAAGTTCCGAAGATTTTCGGCATCCGCCTCGCCGATACGACGCCAAGCTATGCTTTTGCCGCCTACGAGTGCCCGTAGCGGCTTTATCCTCCTCGGCAGAACCAGTTAAACGGCGCCGCAACAAATCGCATCCGTACTCGCCCGTTTTTTTCTGCCGAAAATATTTCTTCCACGATTACATGAACGGCGCTTTTTTGGACTATGTACGCGTATCTCCGGTCGTTTTGGTATTGGTATTTGTAAACCCTTACTTTCGATATCCTTCATACGCCTTCAACACTTCCTTCGCTCGATGCTCCCACGTGTGATGCGCCAAAACATGCTCGCGGAGTTTTCGGGTTTTTTCTTCGCGCTCCGCATCGCGCGCGGGGGAAGACCAGTGGGCAATGAGTTCGTTCATCTCTTTGGGGTTGCTGAAAATCGGAATTAAATTCGGCGGGAGCAAAACGTCGAGATCCCTCCGATAGTCAGCGATCTGGAAACCTCCCGCGAGCGCCGCCTCGAATGTGCGGGCGGAAATGGATGCCGTGTGCCACGTGGAATGGAAATTGATAATAATTTTCGAAGCATTGAATAGCTCGTTCATTTTCGCAATCGGGATGGAAGAATTGGACAATATCCGCGAGGCGAGGCGAGGGAAATATTTCAGCCAATAGTTCCAGCCGTTGCCGCCCGCTACAACAGAATATTTTTCGGGAATCTGGTCTACTAGATTCGCGCGCATGAGCCCGTCGGGGCTTTGCTCCGGAACGCTTGCGATATACGCGGCGTCATACTTTTTTTGCGCACCGGATATCGGATAAAAATCTAACGGAGACGCGGCAAGCGGAAGGTGGTGAATCGGCTTTGCATAGAATTGCGCGGCGAGCTTTGACCACTCCTCGTCAATCGAAAAAAGCTCATCCACATACTTAAAGCTCCACATCTCCTCTTTCGCTCCAGAGCCATGAGGCGGGGAGGTCATATAATAGAAAACCGGTTTTTTGAGACGGCGGGCAAGCGATACAAACTCCGCCGAAAGTTCCGGCGCGTCTTCAATAAAAATAAGATCAGGATTGCACTCTTCTACAGTTTTGAGCCATTCCCCGCTCCTCCGCTTTGCGAACAATTGCTCTACTCCGTAGGGCTTCCTTGAGAGCCGCGAAAAAATGTTTTTAAGCGCGCGGTCGGATTTCTTCGGGTACTTGTCGAAGAAAAAAACCTCATGGCCGAGACTCTTAAACACCCGCTCGAGATTGAACGTCGTCGCCCCGTGCCAATATGTGCCAGTTAGGTGGATTCGCATGCGAATATATCTTACCTCTCAGCGGTATAAAAACAAAAGACCAAACTAGGGAATGAAAAATTTGGGATCATCTACTTAATTCGGTTGATATTTCCGTTACAAATGACGAATTTCT
>CAYJRG010000069.1:0-3922 GCA_964372585.1 uncultured Candidatus Saccharibacteria bacterium | reverse complement strand
AGATCGTTATATCCAACCCCAGTTTCAGCTCCCGACGGAAAAATATATTCCGTCGAGAGAAATTGGTGAGCGAGAAACTCCACTATCCTAGTTATGACACCTTCCGATTCACGTGATATCGTAAGCGTCTGCCTGCCTTCCTCTTTAGGTCCTTAGGAAGGTCCCGCAGCAGGCCCAGAAACTAGTCGCCACACAAGGAGCCTCCTGGTGGTTTTCGCGAAGTTCCTCGCCAAAAATTTTGAATTACAATGAGCTGAAACTGGAGTTGGATTTGCTACGCACCTCGCTAAAGCTCGGTGCGGACGGGTCAAGAGTCAAGGGTCATGTGTCAGGAAAAGATTTTATCTTCCTTGACCCGTGACTCATGATTCATGACCCATTCGCAGCTCACCTTAGTGAGATGCGTAGCTACCTCGCCTGCCCTCAATGCGAAGAGAGCGCGAGGCATCCGATATTGCTCCGGTTTCAGCAACCTGGAGTATCCACATCTCGCTCCGCTCGCCACTTCGGGTAAAGAGTCAAGAGTCATGAATCAAGAAATTTTTTCTTTCCTGACCCGTGACCCGTGATTCATGACCCATGTGTCGAACGTAGTGAGACACAGATAGATTTTCAAAGTATCGCGAACGAGTCCTAAAAAAATCAGCCGCAACGCGGCCGACTCAACTACGAAAAAAATCGCGTTCTAGCCGCCACGGTTCGAAAGATTTTTTCTGGTGCTCATTCGTGTGCCTCATTCTATACCCGCGCCGCAAAACGTGTCAATAGGCCCGACTTATCCCCATCTGTGGATAAGAAAACAAACAGCTATGAAACTAAAATGGCGCTGTGCTTGGTGCACGGCGCCATGTGCGTTGCCGCCGAAGGCGAACTTTGTTTTCAGCCCAACTCGGGCACGTTTTCGAGTTTGACGGAGCAGAATCTGTCGACAGGCTCGGTGCGTTGTAACGGTTCAATCCTTGACGTGAAAAGAAAAGATGTCTCCAAATCCTTTTTGCGGCACTAATTGGTTCACAATCAATTCTCGCGGCTTGTTTGTGATTTCGGCCATGAAAAATGAAATGGTGAACCGGAGAGGAATATCGGGAACAGACGGACCTTCTGTAACGGGCTGAAGGGAGACAAGTTGGACATTGATCGCGCCCGGACCTAATGGTACATAGTCCACGTAATCAATGATTCCTTGATAGGCGACGTCTTGAAAAGTAAACCTTGCCGTCCCGCCCTTGAGCTTATTCACGTCGTCGAGATTTGCATAACCCATATAAGACCTTTCGTTTCAGTTGTTTCTGTTGTTTCCGGTTGTCCTGCTTTTTAAATTATCAAATCAACCGTTGCCACCACTATCTAATAATTAACGTGAAAACGCAAACCCCAGAACCCATAAGACTGGTTACGGGGTAAACATTCTTGCGAAAAAACCGTTGTGCCGCTAGAATATGCATGTATTTCCAGTGTTTCCAGTCATTAGTTTTAAGTTTTCAGTTTTAACTTTTACGTTAACTTATGATCCACATATCGCTACACCCCGAGACGCTTTTTACCCTTGGCGGATTTGCCGTAACGAACAGCATTATCGTCTCATTTGCAATTTTAGGATTTTTTGCGGTATCCGGAGTTCTACTGCGCCGTAGATTTGCCTTAATCCCCGGCGTGGCGCAAAACATTGCCGAGAGTGGAATCGAGGCACTTATAGATCTTATGGATCAGGTTTTGGGCGACAGAAAAAAATCTGAAAAATATTTTCCTCTTGTCGCCACCATTTTCTTGTTTGTGCTGGTTTCAAACTGGCTCGGGCTCCTGCCCGGAATCGGCTCGATTGTCTTCCGCGTCGGCGATGAAACCGCGCCGCTCCTCCGCTCGCCCTCCACGGATTTAAATTTCACGCTCGCCTTGGCCATCATCTCCGTCCTCGCGGTAAACATCATCGGCATCGGGGCAATCGGGATAATAAAGCACGCGGGTAAATTTTTCAACTTCGAGAGTCCGGTGGCGTTTTTCGTCGGCATCTTGGAATTACTCTCGGAGTTTGTTAGAATCATCTCGTTCTCGTTCCGGCTTTTCGGGAACATCTTTGCCGGGGAGGTGCTTCTTGTCGTCACCCAGTTTCTGATTCCCTACTTCCTCCCCGTTCCGTTCGTCATGATGGAAGTCTTTGTGGGACTGATACAGGCGTTCATCTTTGCCATGCTCACGCTCGTGTTCATATCGGTGGCGACGGAAGAGCATGGGCATTAAACGGCTCATGGATCAAGGGTCAAGTATCATGTTAAAAATCAAATTAGAAAAAAGGTCGCTTATTATTTCGAGTCAGGGGTCAAGAGTCATGAGTCAGGGATTTTTCCTGACCCGTGATCCATGACCCATGACCCTTTCAAATTTATGGACGTAGAAGCGGCAAAACTTATCGGAGCGGCAGTCGCGATCGGCGTCGGCGTGCTCGGACCCGGCATCGCCGTCGGGAAAATCGGCGCGGCGTCGGCGGACGCAATCGGCAGAAATCCGGAGGCGACGTCGAAGATCAGAACAAACATGATCCTCGCCATCGCGTTCGCGGAAGCAATGGCGATTTTCGCCCTACTCATCGCGCTGATTATCAAGTTTGTTTAGTTCTTTTGTCATTCCCGCGAAAGCGGGAATCCAGATTTCTGGATCCCCGGGTCAAGCCCGAGGATGACAGAAAAGAGAATCTATTAAGATCATGCAGGAACTAATTCACAATTTCGGGCTCGACTGGAAACTCTTTCTCGCGCAGGCGATCAATTTTTTTATCGTGCTCGTCGTGCTTCGGCTCACGGTCTATAAACCCCTGCTCGAGTTTCTTGCAAAGCGACGCGGAAAAATCGAGGAGGGAATCGCGCACGGAGAAGAGGCGGAACGGAAACTGCGCGAGGCGCAGGAGGTGAAAAAAGAAAAGCTCAAAGAAGCCGAAGTTGAAGTGGTCAGCATGATGCGCGCCGCGGAATCCCGCGCCGCGGCGGAAACCGAAAAAATCATGGAAGCGGCGGCGCGGAAAGAGGCCGGCATGATGAAAACCGCGCTCGAGCGGATTGAAGCAGAAAAGGCGGCGGAGCGGAAGAAGCTCTACGACGAAGCCGTCGCGCTCGTTAAAAAAATGATTGTGAAAACCGTGGAGCTTGATCCCAAAACTTTCGACGACAAACTGATGGAGAAGGTGGCGAAAGAAACCATTCCGGCATGAGAAAAACTTCACCCGACGCATACGCGGAAGCATTCCTTGCAGTCGCCGAAAACGCCGGAGACAAAAGCGCCATCATAAAAAGATTCGTAGGGGCTATACAGCGCCGCAACGATTGGTCATGGCGGGGGCACATTCTTGAGGCGTGCGAGAAAAAGTGGCGGCGGGCGCACGGGAAGTCGCTTGTTACCATTGAATCGGCACGCGAACTTTTGCCAGCACAGCGGACGCGGCTTACCTCGCAGTGGAAAAATAAGACTCACGATGTCGAATTTAAAATAAACCCGTCGCTCATCGCCGGAGTGCGAATTTTAATAAATGACGAGCGGCAATTCGACGGGTCGCTCAAGCGGAAACTAGCGGAGCTATTTTCCTAAAATCAAAATGTAAATATCTCCGCCAAAGGCGGATCCGCCTCGGGCGGAAAAGTTAAAAATGAAAAATTTAAAAATATGAAAAAAAGATATTGGTTGAGAGGAGGAATGGTTGGAATAATCCTGTGGTTCGCTTTTGCATTACTGGTTTTTTTCACTACAAAACAGTGCTATGTAAAATATGCAAATACTTCAGCGGTCTCAGCTTGTGGATATTTTGATTTACTCACATATCTAGGTAGTTTAATTTTGATTCCGATAGGAATTTTGATTGGCTGGCTCTACGGGAAAATGAAAAACCGAAAAAAGCAAATTCCTAATATCTAATTTCTAATTCCTAATAAAATGT
>CAYJRG010000068.1:0-4009 GCA_964372585.1 uncultured Candidatus Saccharibacteria bacterium | reverse complement strand
CACTGTGCACTGCAGGCGCTCAGGCATATTTGAATGTACTCTCCTAGCACAGCGTAAGGCATATACATACATTACTGAAATTCGTAAAATGCCGTATCGTGGCAAGGTTTGGTGTGTCACTACAGAGAACGGAAGTATGGTGATAAGAAAGGATAATAATGTAAGCGTGATAGGTAATTGTGAGGCCATGCATTTAATGCTCCAGCAAAAAACTCCCGAGGATTATGTCATCGGCACGGGCGAGGCGCACACGATACGGGAATTTGTTGAACAGGCATTTTCCTGTGTCGGGATTTCGGATTGGAAAAAATATATTGAGATTGATCCGAAGTATTACCGCCCGACCGAAGTGGATTATCTTATGGCTGATCCGAAAAAAGCGCGTGAAAAGCTCGGCTGGCAGGCGAAGACAAAGTTTGAGGACTTGGTAAAAATCATGGTGCGCCACGAGCTTGAGGTATGTGGCCTTCATGAGCAGGCAAAAAAGATACAGATTCATGGGAAAACAGAAAAACACGATAGGCAAAGGCCTCTATAAAAAGATCTTAGAAGTTTTGCCCATTCCCTGCGTGGACATGGTTATTGAGCATGGAGGGAAGTTTTTGCTATGCCGCAGGAAAAATAAGCCGATGAAAGGCGCGTGGTGGCTGATAGGCGGACGGGTACATAAGAATGAAACGCTCAAAAAAGCCGTTCTCCGGAAGGATCGGGAAGAAACGGGAGTTACGAATGCAAAGATTGAAAAGTTTTTAACAACAGAGGGCGCGTTTTTTAAAAACAGCGAGTTCGGTCCTTCAACGCACTCAATTAACTCGGTATTCGTAGTTGAAGCAACTCCTCCTGTTTCGCTCGCGCCCGACAGCCAAAACTTCGAGCTCAAGTGGTTTTCCAAAATAGAAAAAAGTTGGCATCGCTACGTGCGCGAGATGCTGATTCGCGCGGGGTTCAAAGAATAGTGTCCGTACTCCGTACGTAGTCCGATCTTAATTGACCGGCCTTGGGGTAGGTGGTATCTTTGAAGTAATTTTTTTATGTATGCCACCTAACTTCACAAACAAAAAAATACTGGTAACGGGCGGCACGGGGTTCTTAGGCACGCATGTTGTGCGCAAACTGAAGAAGCGCGGAGTGCCCGAAAAGAATATTTCTGTGCCGCGTTCGGCGGAGGTGGATTTGCGCGAGGTCGAAAATTGCCGGCATACCGTTCGGGGGGTTGATATCGTTATTCATCTCGCGGGCGTAACCGGCGGGCCGGAATTTCACAAACAGCATCCAGCGGAGATTTTTTACGACAATATGATCATGGGGGCGGAGCTTGTGGAGGCGGCGCGACAGGCACGGGTCGAAAAATTTGTAACCATCGGTTCTGCGACCGAGTATCCCGACAATGCGCCGCTTCCGTATCGAGAAGAGGACATCTGGTTGGGGCCGCCGGAGAAGAGCCACGTGTCTTACACTACGGCAAAGCGAATGTTGCTTGCCCAGGGGCAGGCGTATCGGATGCTGTACGGCATGAATTTGATACATCTCTGGCCCACAAATTTATCTGGCCCCGGATAGCCGGATACGTTTGTAATCCCGATGCTGATTAAAAAAATCGGAGAAGCAAAAAAAAGCGACGTGCGTTCGATTGAGATGTGGGGGACGGGAAAGCCGACTCGGGATTTCATCTACGTCGAAGACGCCGCGGAGGGAATCTGTGTCGCCGCGGAGATGTATAACAAACCGGAACCAGTAAATATCGCCTCTGGTTGGGAAATTTCGATACGCGAACTTGTAGATATCGTCTCAGAGCTTATGGATTTTAAGGGGAAAATAGCGTGGGATGGGACGAAGCCTGACGGACAGATGCGGCGGATGCTCAACACCACGCGCGCCGATCATGAATTCGGATTTCGGGCGCATACCGATTTCGAAACCGGACTCAGGAAAACCATAGAATATCATGGATATTAAGATTGTTTTGCTTTGTGAAAAAAATAGTGAATGCAGAAATGGATGTTAATTTAAAAAATAAAAAAATATTGGTGACGGGTGGTGCGGGATTTTTGGGCGAGCACGTGATTAAAAAGCTTATTAAGGCCGGAGTTTCGGAAAAAGATATTTTCGTGCCTCGATCGAGGGAATTTGATTTGCGGACCGAAGCTGGCTGTAAAAAGACGGTTGCTGGTAGGGATGTTGTTATTCATCTTGCCGCAAAAGTCGGGGGTATCAGTTTTAATCAGGAAAATCCCGGGGAGTTGTTTTATGACAATATCATTATGGGAACGCGGCTTATCGACGCCGCGTATCGCGCGAGTGTAAAGAAATTGGTTCTTCTTGGGACCATATGCAGCTATCCAAAATTCACGCCGGTTCCTTTTAAGGAAGCTGACTTATGGAATGGGTATCCGGAGGAGACGAACGCGCCGTATGGTTTGGCGAAAAAAGCGCTGCTTATCCAAGCGCAGGCGTATCGCGAGCAGTATGGCTTCAATTCGATCTATTTGTTGCAGGTGAATTTATACGGACCGGGGGATAATTTTGATCCGCAGAAGTCCCATGTGGTACCCGCGCTCATTAAAAAAATTGCCGACGCAAAACGCTCGGGTGCTGGCTATATAGACGTGTGGGGTACGGGCCGGGCAACGCGGGAATTTTTGTATGTTGAGGACGCGGCGGAAGGGATCGTTCTCGCGCTTCAAAAATACGACAAGTCAGAGCCTGTGAATCTGGGTTCCGGAGCGGAAATTTCCATTAAAAATCTGGTGGATATCATCTGCCGCCTTATGGATTTCAAGGGAGAGATTCGATGGGATTATTCGAAGCCGGACGGTCAGCCACGCCGCGTGCTCGACACCTCCCGCGCAGAAAAAGAATTTGGTTTTAGGGCAAAAACGAATTTTGAGGATGGCCTCAAAAAAACGATCGAGTGGTACGAAGCGCAAGCCGGGTAGATTTTTTATTGATTTTATATCGAAAAAGCTGATAATAATAACCATTAAACCCTTCACGCAATGGACGCGTACATTACAGAGAGGAATTCATGCCGCGTGTGCGGCTTAAAAAATCTGGTTCCAATTTTGTCGCTCGGCGAGTTGCATGTGTCCGACTTCATTGACGCGGAAAGGCCGGGCGCGGCTGAGAAGCCCCCGCTGGAACTCGTGCTCTGCAACGCGGCGGACGGCGGGTGCGGGTTGCTTCAACTGAAACACACCGTGTCTCATGAGGCGATGTACCGCAATTACTGGTATCGTTCCGGCATGAACAAAACCATGACGGATGAACTAAACGGGATTGCGGCAAGGGTGGAGGGTTTGGTGCGGCTCAAGGCGGGAGATCACCTGATAGACATAGGCGCAAACGATGGAACATTGCTTCGCGGGTATAAAATTCAAGGGTTGAACAAGATCGGCTACGAGCCGGCGCGGAATTTGGCGGAGTATAACAGCGTGGGCACCGCAAAGGTGTTCAATGATTTCTTTGGCCACGAGGTGTGGGAAAAAGAATTCGGCTCAAAGAAGGCCATGGCAATCACTGCGATTGCCATGTTTTACGATCTCGAAGATCCAAACAAATTCGTCGCCGACATTGCGAAGTGCCTCGATCCCGAGGGTATGTTTGTTATCCAAATGAGCTATTTGCCGCTCATGCTTTCGCAAAACGCGTTCGATAATATCTGCCACGAGCACGTTGAGTATTATTCGCTTCTCTCGCTCGAAAATTTGCTGAAGCGTCACAAGCTCGAAGTGTTTGATGTTGAGACGAACGATGTAAACGGCGGCAGTTTTCGTATTTACATTCGGCATCGCGGCGCAGGCGCCTCAATCGCCGTGCCGAAAGGCGCTTCCGAGCGCGTCTCTCGAATGCGGGAAGATGAAAAAAAGATAGGACTTCACGAGAAGAAGGTATATGATGACTTCGTGAGACGAGTGGAAAAAATAAAAGACCAACTCACGAACTTTATAAAAGAGGAAAAGAAAAGAGGAAAAAAGATTTATGCGTATGGCGCATCCACCAAGGGCAACAC
>CAYJRG010000067.1:0-4108 GCA_964372585.1 uncultured Candidatus Saccharibacteria bacterium | reverse complement strand
GAAAATCGGGACGATAGTTTTGAACTGCCACACAATAAAGCCGATTGATGAAAAGAAAATCATAGAGCTCGCGAAGAAGGCTGGCTCTGTCGTGACCGTTGAGGAGCATCAAATTCACGGCGGGCTCGGCGGCGCGGTTGCGGAAGTTTTGGCCAAGCACGTGCCGACGCCGATGGAGTTCATCGGCATGAAAAACGTTTTTGGGGAATCTGGCCCTCCGGCGGAGCTCATCGAAAAATATGGGCTGGGAGTGAAAGACGTCAAAAACGCAGTGCGGAGGGTTTTGAAGAGGAGGAGGAGGTAGGGAGCCCCCCGCGCGTCATTGCGAGCGACGAGTGAAGCAATCTAGATTGCCGCGTCGCCCCGCCCTTTTGCCGGCGCGGCAAAAGGGCGGGGCTCCTCGCAATGACAAACAAAAAAGTGGTTTCCGCTTCTCCGTTTCTGGTGGTATACTATGAATAATGTTCGACGTTGTAACAATCGGGTCGGCGACGCGGGACGCATTTTTAGGAGTGGATTTTAAAACCATTCCGTGGCCCGGGACGCCGTCAAGAAAGGCGTATGCCCTGCCGTGCGGAGAAAAACTTGAAGTTCAAGATGCGTTTTTTACGATCGGCGGAAATTCCGCGAACGCGAGCGTAACTTTTGCGCGGCAGGGACTCAAAACCGCCTGCGCGGCGAAGGCGGGGTGCGACGTGTCGGGCGAAGAGATTAAGCGGCGCCTTGCCCGCGAGGGAGTGGAAACAAAATTTATTTCGTGCACCGAGAAAGCGCCGACCGCGTATTCTGTTTTGCTTACGGAAAAAGGGGAGCGCACAATTTTGGGCTACCACGGCGCGTCGGACACATTTTCGATGCGCGATCTTGATGTGAAAAGCTTGGCCGCGCGTTTTTGGTATGTGTCGCTCGCGGGCGAGTCGTACGTCATGTTTCCCCCGCTCCTCGCGCACGCGAAGAAAAATAATATTGCCGTCGCCTTTAACCCGAGCGGGCATCACCTGCGGCGCGGGCGAGAGGAGATCATTAAGCACCTTAAAGACATTTCGTTTTTGGTCGTGAACGACGAGGAAGCCGCGCTTTTGACGGGCATTCCATGGAGCAAGGAGCGCGAGGTGTTCAAAAAACTTGACGAGTGGACGCCCGGGATTCTCGCCGTGACAAGCGGCCGCGGCGGGGTGGTGGTGTCGGACGGAGAGCGCATCTACCGCGCAGGCATTTTCAAGGAAAAGAAACTGATTGACCGCACCGGCGCGGGAGACGCGTTCGGGGCGGGGTTCGTGGGGGGGCTTTTGAAGAAGGGTCAAGGGTCAAGGGTCAGGGGTCAGGGGCTTACGGAGGAAGAAATTCGATATGCCATTCGCTTGGCGAGCGCGAATGCGACCTCTGTTGTTGAAACAATGGGGGCGACGGAGGGGGCGCTCACCGCGCGGGAATTTGAAAATGTCCGGTGGAAAAACCTTGATATCCGCGTTGCAGAAAAATAACCGCTCTTCTTTCCACTCTCCACCTCCCACCCCATACTTTCTACCCCCACTTTCTAAAAATGCACAAACTCGCGAACATATTAGGCGTCGAGACGGATTTTTTGAAGCGTTTGGACAAAACGATGGCGACCCGCACCGGCCGGAAGGGGGTGCTTGGCCGAGTTGCCGAAGAAAATAACACCCATGTTCGCGACACGCTCCACGCGCTCGGGGTTCGGGGCGGGGCGGACGCGGGCGAGGTGCGGTCTGCTCTCCTTAAGGCCGTGCGCGCGAACGAGAAAAGTTTGCTTGCGTATGTTGCAACTCTTCCGGGGGCGAATCAGTTTGATCAGGCGGCGCATCTCGCGCGGCAGATCGCTCGGGTTGGAAAAGGATTCTTCCTCAAAAAAGAATTCGGCGCGAAGATTTTGCGGGCGCATAAACCGAAAAATCTGTTCGCGTTTCTCGGGATTCCGAACGTGCGGGATCTTTTGAAAAAATACGACGTGACGGAAGTTTTCAGCGCGCTCCGGTTCATCGAGTCGGACGAGTGGATGCACGCGGCGTTTGAGAAGGGGTATAGCGGCTTTACGGCGGCGGATTTTGAAGAACGAGAAATCGCGGTGAAGGTCTTGGGCCCCGAGTGGCGGGAGGTCGCGGAAAAATTCATCGCGAAAAAGCACCACAACGTAAGCCACCTCAAGGAATTCGGAGTCATTTTCATAAACCCCATCACGGAAAATCTTCCCGGGAAGTTTTTGCGGGATTTTGCCCTGCTCTTGCACTATTTTCACGAGATTGAGTTTTACTCGAAACTCTTCAGGCGGTACGCGGCGGGGGCGGATTTTCCGAACCGACTCAAGGCCCTGCTTCGCGGGGACGTGAAAGACGCCTCCTCCGTTTCCGAGGGGGAGTGGCTGATTGTCCAGCGGTATCTGTTCAAGGAAAACCACGCCGATCCGCGCTTGTTTTTACCGCGCGTGAACCCGGAGTCAATGCACTGGTTGCGCGGCGAGCGCGACCTCGCGCGGCTTGGGGAAGAAAACGAAGCGCTTTCCGAGCTTGCCCGTTGGCGTGATCTCGATTGGGTTTCTCTTTATGACGATGCGGGCGGCCGCGCGGTGAGCTTTGACCTCGAAGACAACGCCATGTCGGCGGTTTCCGCCGCGGAAGGCAAAAAAGAATTTTTTGGGTATCACCAAAGGGAAGCCCTGTGGACGAAGATTTTCAAAGAATACGCGGGCGGCGAAGCGGAGATGGAGCGGTTGCTTCTTGAAAATTTTGACAAGGGGAGCGTTGTGTTTAATCGATAATGCGGCGAATTATCGGAATTTTGACAGCCAATCAAAAAACTCCGTAAGTTTAAACGTAGCAAGCCAGTAAAACGAGCCGCCAACGCTGTTGAAATAAATTACTTTTTCAAGGAGGTACACGAGGATTGCGAGGATGACAATTCCACCGATGCGCACCGCTCCGATGGTGTGGGTTATGAGAAAAAGCAACAGTAGCGCAAACCCGAGATAGAAAAATCCCCTGACAAGAACATGGACCAAGAGGCCGGTGAAGAGTCCGCCTCCGGAATCTCCCGTCTCGCGCAAAAACCACGAAGCTACCAGTGCGCCAATCGCATACACGAGGAGAATAAGCCACCACCAAGAAAGTATTTTGTTTGCCATATTAAAAAATGATTTACCCCTCGACTAATTCAACAATTTTATAGACATTCCCCGTCCCCGCGTTTACATATACTACCCTTCCGCCGGTTAATAGGTTGTGCCAATTCAATACCCAATAAGAATCATCGGCGGAAAATTCAAAAGGTTCTTCGTAATCAACCCGAGCCGATAATGGGTCAACGGGTTTTATGTTTTTTCCGACCACGATATCGGCGCTATACCAATTTCGCTTCTTTGAATCTTCTGCGTCTTTAAGAAAACGTTCCAGCGCGAGGTCTTTAGCTCCGCCTCGCGCTTTGTCAAAATTATAGACCGCAGTGAGCGCCTGTTCTTCGGTGATCATTGCTTGTTTTTGAGTGTTATCATTAATCGGACCAGTTTCAAAAAGCTCTTCTTTGATCGCGTCGAGCAATGTATATCCTTTGGTATTTATCGTATCATTGCTCCACCGAAGCTCCAAGAGAATTCCCGACTGGCTCTGTGTAATAAGAGAAAGTTCTTCAACGGACAATGGCATGGAGGTCTCTGTAACTTCGCGCGGCAATTTGCCATAATGCGCGGGCAATATAAATTTAATATGTCCGGTTTCACCATACTCTTTTTCAGCGTACGATTGAACTGGAGCTGGAACGAAGAAATACGCGTTCTTTCCTTTTGAGGACGATCCGAGTCTAAAAAGCCAACTATCGCCCATTACGGTAGTCGGGCCGCGCGTAATATATTCTTTGAAAATACCGCGCACTACGCGTCCTGTATACTTGAACTCAAATAGTTTTGTCGGGTATCCTTTTCCAGCTTTTATCTCCTTCATCAGTTGAATGGACCCAGGATCCGCGATTGACGAAAGCGCTTTCGTAAAGGAAGGATAATAGGTATCTTTTTTATAAAAAATAAAATAGACAAGAAATGCTATTATAACTGCGATAATAAGTAGCGCGATTAATTCCATTTCTTGTCTATTTTATTTTT
>CAYJRG010000066.1:0-4160 GCA_964372585.1 uncultured Candidatus Saccharibacteria bacterium | reverse complement strand
GTTATGTTTATCATTCCTCCATTTTAACAGAAAGGGCTAATTAGGGACAGGTCTACTATATCCGAAAGTAATGCTGTAATTTTTCGTCCCCTTCGAACCGACTGACGGGAAGTATGAGGATATGCTTCCGAACATCAAAAATCGCGGCGATGAAATCAATTTCTCGTTCGCATTGGCGTGGCGTAATAAACACGCTCTTTTGTAAGGCATAAAATCCTAATTGCAATAATTTGCCGCGCAACGCGTCGCGAGCTTGCCGCTTCGCATGAGGAATATCAAAAAGAATCAATCGCCAAGTTTGATCCCACGGCGCCGTTATGTTAAGCGCAATCTCATCTAAACTATAACGAAGCATCTCATGCTTCCCCTGCTTCGTTAAAACTATTTCAACTTCGCCCGTCCTACTATCCCGCAACTCGCGATACTGAATCAATTCCCGCTTCTGAAGGTTGCGGAGATCCCGTAAAAACTGTTTGCGTCGCCAGTGCTTATTCCTAAAGTATTGTCTTACCAAATTACGCACCAGTTGCGCTCCGCCTACCGGCGAAGCAAGCGAGAGAACAACAACACCAGCGATCGCAAGCGTCTTTAATATCGAAAACGGTCTTGATCCCCTTCGAATCCTCATAATAAATATGAAATTAATCGTATTTCCCAAGTTTACCAAATATTTTCCAAAGGAACATCTATTTAGTCATAGCTTTTTAACTGTTCCGTTATTTTTTATAAATTATAACATACGTAAAATGCGCGCAAAATAAATGCGTAAAATAAAAGCGGGCCGTTTCTCGATGATCGAGACGTGCCCGCGATGACTAATCACAAAACTAACGCAACTCATTTATCGCAAACAACCACGAGTTCCGAAAAACGATTGATTGCGACAGGAAAATTTCCAATCCGCCAGAGGCGAAGGAACGCGCCGAAGTCGTTCTGAAAATCGCCCAGAATAGCGAACACTATCGCGTATTCGAGTGATGTGCGCAATGCACCGAACGCAACTTGTTCGGCAACTGATAACCCCCCGTCAAAAAGCGGCTTGAATTTTCCTCCATTCTGTGCCTGTGCCACGCCCCGCAATTCAAAGACGTCACAAATCGCTCTTCCCGCGGCGAGCCTCAAGGAATGATAACTGCCGTAACCGAGACGATTAGAGAGGCGGGGCTCAAAATATTCCTGAAGCAGTCCCGGGTATTTGCCGATCCGAAGCAACGACGTTGCTTCGGTAAGAGAAGAATCTGCCTCTGATGCCCCAACAACCTTCACGCCGGCAATTTCTCTCCAAAATACTCCGCGAACCGCGATCGCTTCCAGCTTCGGATGTGGCTTCGCCAGTTTGAAGGGCCAACGAGGAGAAATGAGCGGAAGAAGAATTTCCGGCACAACTTCCGCATGCGCCAGCATACATTCTTCCGGCAACCCGCCCACCATCTCTTTAATGGCGGGCACAATGGAACGTTCCCATCTTTCCACAAGGTAAATGACCCCTCCAGACGGAATGCCATACAACAACGCTGATTCCTTCTTCTGAAGAAATCTTCTAACAAATTTATCAATAAACATAGCTCACCCCATCAAAACTCCGATCAAGCGCTCGGAATTACGCGGCTCCTCGAGCAATTCACCTTCAGATTATAGGCACAAAATCAGATTTACGTCAAGCGGCGCAGGAGGAGATCTTTCAAAACTTCCGGATTCCCCTTTCCTTTGAGCTTTGCCATCGCTTTGCCGATAAGAAACTGGAGACTCGCCGCTTTGCCTTTTTTGTAGTCCCCAACTGCGGCCAGATTCTCGGCAAGAACCTGTTCAACCGTCTTTTCGATTTCGCCCGCGTCGGAGATCACATACAAACTCTCGTCGGCGAGGATCTCCTCGGGGTCGGCGTCGCGCTCGAACATTTTTAGAAGCATGTCTTTCGCCTGTCGGCTCGTGAGCTTGCCGGACTCGATCAAGAACACGAGGTGCGCCAAGTGTTCGGGGTTTAATTTCGTGTCGCGGAGTTCAACCCCTCGATCGTTCGCCAAACCCCGCACATCGCTTGTTAAATAGTTAAAGAGCGTTACAACTGATGCCTTCGGGTTTTTTGCCTTAAGCTCGCTTGCCGCTTCCTCAAAATAATTTGCGATGTGCGGATCGCCGACGAGCACATCGGCTTGTTTCTCATTCAAGCCATACTCCCGCGAGAATCGCGCCCGCTTTTCTTTCGGCAGTTCCGGCAATTCGTCTTTCAGTTTTTCGAGGTCAAAAAATTCTGTCTCAAACGGAGGCAGGTCGGGTTCGGGAAAATACCGATAATCGTGCGCATCTTCTTTTGTCCGCTGAACCACTGACTTTTGTTTTTGCTCGTCCCAGCCGCGGGTTTCTTGCGAAATTTTGCCACCGCCCTTGAGCACCTCTTCATGTCGCTTCAATTCATACCGCACGGCATCTTCCATCGCCTTGAATGAATTGATGTTCTTGAGTTCGACTTTAACGCCCATTTGCCATTTGCCATTTGCCATTTGCCCAATGCTAACGTTTGCTTCAATCCGCATCCCGCCTGCCTCCATGTCCGCGTCGGATACCCCAAGATACCGCAAAATAAGCTGGAGCTCGCGCGCAAACGCCGACGCCTGCTCTGCGCTCGTGATGTCGGGTTCTGTTACGAGCTCCATGAGCGGCACGCCGGCGCGATTAAAATCGACGAAGCTTGCGCTTTCGCGCGAATGATTATCGAATTGTACCGAATCTTGATCGAATATTCGGTTTTCATTCGATTCCATTCGATTTTTATTCGAGCGAGAAAGCTCGTGAACGAGCTTTCCGGTGTCTTCTTCCAAATGAATTCGTCGGATGCGAACCCCTTGTAGTTCCCCGCCCGTAACAAGCGGCATATCATACTGCGAGAGCTGATACCCCTTCGGCAGGTCGGGATAAAAATAATTTTTCCGGTCGAATTTCGTCGTCGGGTTTATGTTGCCTCCGAGCGCGAGCCCCACGCGAATCACGGACTCAACCGCTTTTTTGTTTATCGTCGGCAGTGTCCCCGGGTGAGCGAGACACACCGGACACGTGTTTTTGTTCGGCGTTCGTTCATTCGGATCGTTCGGCGAGTCGCAGAACATTTTACTCGCCGTTTTCAGTTCAGCGTGGATTTCGAGACCAATTGTTGGGTGATAACGCATGAGCTTGATTATAAATTAAAACGCGCATCTCGAAAATGATCCCCACCGCCTACTTGAAACGAACGCCCATTGACTTATAATAAATGCGCGGTCCACTGGGTTGGCTGTATAGGACCGCTAACAACGGGCCGGCTCTGCGCGCGCAGATGTCCGGCCCAAATTTTTTTAGAACCGACCACCACACAGATTCGCGCACGTCGTATATTTAAGGCACGGCCGAAACTTACGCTTTCGTTTTTTGCTGTAATAATCGCATAACCCGGTCAAGAATCTTTTTATGCAAAACCTTTTCCGATAGCGCGGCATTTAAGACAATCCATCGCTTTTTGTCGGCTTTCGCCTGCGCAAGAAATCCCCTCCGAGCACGCTCATGGAAAGCTAGTTTCTCTGTTTCAAACGCATCTGAACGCTCAATTCGAGTAAACGCCCTTCGAGGATCGGTGTCGAGTAAAAAAATCAGATCGGGATACACAGAACGCCGAGTGGCGGCATCAACATCCTTCATCAACTTCTCATGGGTTTTCATTAGTCCCCTGCCGTATCCTTGATAGGCGATGGTAGTCCCAAAACTTCTGTCCTGAACAACATCAACTCCCTCTTCGAGCGCGGGAATAATATTTTTTGTGAAATCAAGCGAACGGTCGGCTTCAAACAAGAGAAGTTCCGTGAGCGGATCGACTTCTCCTCGATCAGCGCTCGAAACAATCGCCCGTATTTTGAAACCGATAGCCGTAGAGCCGGGCTCGTCATTGTAGATCACGCGACGACCCATTCGCTTTAATGATCCATACAGAAGCCGCGCTTGCGTTGATTTTCCCGCTCCCTCGCCGCCTTCAAAAAGAACGAAGATGGGTTTTTGCTTTTGCCAGTACATATTGGAACTTATAATACCACACTCAAACTCCCGTCGGCACCTTCGATGACGATGAATGTGCCTTGTTTCCTTTGAATTACGAAACTCCACAAGGGCACTTTTCCACAGGCGTATAAAACCAC
>CAYJRG010000065.1:0-4187 GCA_964372585.1 uncultured Candidatus Saccharibacteria bacterium | reverse complement strand
TGACCCATGACCCATGACCCATGACCCCTGACTCATTAACCCCTGACCCACTTCCATGACCTTCACCCTCCCCAACACCGCCCGCGAAAATATCACGAACGTCGTCCGCAACCTCGGCTACAAGCCCATCGGCTACACCGAGAAAGGGGAGTTGAATTGCGTCCGCCCCATGGGCGCAGACTACCCGCGCTTCCACCTCTACATCACGGAATCTCCCGCTTCGATCCGCTATAGTCTGCACCTCGACCAAAAACGGCCGTCGTACCAAGGGGCCACTGCCCACAGCGGCGACTACGACTCGGATATCGTGCACAATGAGGCGCAAAGAATCAAATCGCTCCTCGCGTCCGCAAAAACCGCGTCCGCAAAGCCCTTTTTCATGCCATGACAAACGATAAGAAAACGTGTCAAAACTGCAAAATGAATTTTGCCCTCGACGCGACCGACCTCGGTTTCTACGAAAAGATGGGCGTGCCGCCGCCTGCGCTGTGCCCCGAGTGCCGGTTTAAGCGGCGCGCGGTGTACAGAAACGAGCGAATGCTCTACAAAAGCGTCTGCAAACTCTGCGGCGCGTCGGTGATCACCATGTATCACCCCGCGTCGCCATACACCGTCTATTGCAACGACTGCTGGGCGTCCGACAAGTGGGACCCGGCGACGTATGTAAAAGAATATGATCCAATACAGCCCTTTTTTGATCAGCTCGGCGAGCTTACCCGAAAAGTTTCTAAAACGGCAACGTATTCGAGCAGTAGTCTGGGCCCAAACATCAACGCTATCAAACGGAAGTGGTATAATTTCGGAAGTGGTATAACTTTTTATTCTCCAATTCCTTATACCCCTAATTCGGCCGAATTAGGGGTATAAGGAATAAACATTGACACAGATTATAATATGATTATAATCGAGGTATGATTCAAAAAGTGCTCAGAGTGGGAAGTTCCGCGGCGGTGACAATCCCAAAAAAGTCACTGATTGGCCTCGGGATCAAAATCGGCGACACTATAACCGTATACATAGACCACAAGCGGCGGAAAATTTCTATTACTCCTGAAACTAAAAACGTTGTGGATAAAGAACTTATCCAATGGACAAAGTCATTCATGAAGCAATACAAACCGGCGCTTGAAGCGCTTGCAAAAAAATAATCCGTGAAATACATTGAATCTCAGGAAATTCTTGTTATTCATTCACAGATAATCGAGGAAACTGGAGGTATCCACGGGGTGCGAGACGTGGGTCTTTTGCAATCCGCCACCGTCCGGCCAAAAACCACCATCGGCGGAAAAGAAATATATCAAAGCATGTTCGAAAAAGCTGGGGCATTACTTGAAGCGCTCGCGCGTTTCCACGTATTTGCAGACGGAAACAAACGCACCGCTGCAGTCTCCGCTGCTCGCTTTCTTTTTATACATAACTGTGAGCTTGCCGCAACAAACGCAGAACTCGAAACATTCATGTTGCGAACTGTCAAATCGCGACTCGATGTTTCTCAAATCGCCGCGTGGCTCAAAAAACATTCAAAGCGAATAAAACAGAAAAGGTGATATAAAAAAAGAAACTGCGCCCCGACAGGAAATCTACGGACCGGTTCGCTTATACCCGAGCGAGTTTACTTCTTCGAATGTGGCGCGGGAAATATCCCGAATGGTTCCCTTCAGCTTCGAAAAATCGCTTCCCTTCGTCATCACGCACAAAAGATAATTGCTTTGAGGATAATAAACGATGCCGCAGTCGTGAAGCTCCCGCGCGTAGAGCGTTTTTTCATCAGAATAAATTTCACTCTCGCCAAACTTTTCCGCGATCGGAATCAATTTTTCCGAAACTCCGGCCCGGATACCTTCCGCGAAGTCGGCTTCGCTCAAAAGCCGCAGGGCTTTTTCCGATATGTCCCGCGTGAGATACGTGGCATTATACAGAATCCGGAAAAAATAGGCGTACGATTTAGCCGTCATCGTCTCCAGTTCGCCGCCCGCTTCGGGAGGGGAAACGTTCAAATCCGAATACACTTCGGCCATGATTTTTTTATTCAGGTTATTGAACAGCAGGCGCGTGGCATTGTTATCGGAGTGCAGTATCATCGCCGCAATCAAATCATCGATCGCATACGACCCCTTCGTGATTGACGCGGCGGACTTGATGTCCTCTTTTTGATTCGCATCAAAACTTCCGTCGTAAACGATTTTTTCCGAAAGCAATGTGGGATTAGACTCCGCAAGTTTGAAGTAAGCGATCATAAGCGGCACTTTTTGCAAACTGGCCGGAAAATAACGCTCATTTTCGTTGATAGACAAGCGTCGCCCTCGATCGAGATCCCGGAAATAAACAGAGATCATTTTTGCCGACCCGTTTTGAATAGAGCGGTCAATGAGCTTCTGGACTTTCGATTGCAACGGCCTGAACTCCTCGAAAGATTCTCTGCCCAGCGCGCCGCACGCGAAGAGCGGACTGATGAATTGATACTGCGTGTCCCGCGCGCGGAGCGGGGGATTGTCGTAGGTAACATCCGCGCGAGATGTGCCCCCGCGAATTATCCATCCGCAGGCAATGCCCGCGCCAAAAAGCAACACAAGACACGGGATCCATATCAAACGCCTCGACATATTCTTCATTTTAAACAGTATACCATGGGCAGGCAATCCACAGAGCTCCACGAATTAGGCAGATTTTTTTACTCGCAAAAGCGTATAATCAAAGAAAGGTCGCAACCTATAAATCAAAATGGTCATAATCTATTCAACATTTAAAAACACTGAAGAAGCGGCAAAGATCGGCAAATTGATTTTAGATAGAAAACTGGCATCGTGCGTGAACATCTGGCCGATTCAATCCATGTACTACTGGGAAGGAAAATTTGAAAATCATGTCGAGGCAGGCATGTTCATCAAAACGCTCGAGCACCATCTCGCCGAAATAGAAGTACTCGTCGAAAGCAATCATTCCTACGCGACGCCCTTCATCGGCGCGATCGACGTGCGGCGCTTCAATAGGCCCTACCGCGAGTGGATGGCGTCTGTGATTAAACAATAAACACCACATACCAACAAACTTGAGTTTGTTGGTATGTGGTGAATGTGTCATAAAAAAACCTTTATAATTGAGATGGTTTCAAAAAAATCTCCGAAACAGCGGAGGGTAGTGGTCTTCGGCGTATTCGACCTTTTGCACAAAGGGCATCTTTCATTTTTTTCACAGGCAAAAAAATACGGAGACGTAGTCGCCATCGTCGCGCGAGACAGCGCGGTGCTTAAAATCAAAAAGAACAAAACGCGGCATGGCGAGCGCCTGCGGCTCGCCGCGGTTCGGCGCGTGCCAGAAATTTCACGAGCATTCCTCGGCGACAAAATCCAAGGGTCGTACACGGCGCTAAAAAAGATTAGGCCGAGTGTCGTCTGCCTCGGCTACGACCAGCGCGCGCTCGAAGCCGACCTCCGCGCGCGGATGAAAACAGGCGGCCTGCCATCAACAAAAATCGTCCAGCTCAAAGCTCACCATCCAAAAAAATTTAAAACCTCGATCGTTGCGAAACGAATGAAGTGGCGCGATACGTAGTGGCCCATTGCTTGCGCATCGAGCCTTTTCTTGTTATATTCTTGAACATCATGACGACAGTTACCATCCCTAAAAAACTTGCCGCAGAAGGAGATCTCATTCTCATTCCCCGCAAAGAATACGAATCGTTATTGCGTACTAAAAAAATCGAAGTTTTCAAGCCGACAATGGCGGAAAAAAAGCCCTTCGAGAGGCGAGAAAAGAATTCGCGCGGGGCGAGTTTATGACCCTTGAAGAACTACGACATGAGCTGGAACGTCGCCACCGCTAATCGAATCCGCAAAGATTTAGCAAAAATCCCGAAGCGGGAGACAAATAAAATTCTTGCCGCTATCGAAGAGTTTTCTCGCGATCCCCACCTCGGCGACACAAAAAAGATGAAGGGGGAAAGCGTTGTGTGGCGGCGAAGAATCGGCGAATACAGGATTTTTATGAACTCCACGAACGGGAGCAGTTTGTACACATTTTTCGAATAGAACGACGAACAAGCGCTACGTTATTAACACACAAAGAAGGCTTGGGGTAAAAGCGCACAGAGCAAACTCCTCATAATGACACAACACTAACAGAACACCCGCCAGCAAGGTTTTGGAGCCGTCTGGAGCAGGGCGTCTCGCCTCGCTGAAGCTCCGTCG
>CAYJRG010000064.1:0-4294 GCA_964372585.1 uncultured Candidatus Saccharibacteria bacterium | reverse complement strand
CGATCTGAGGCACAAGTAGTTTATGGGGGGGCAAAAAGATAATGCTCTATGCCACTGCCACTTGCCAGTTCGACGATCGTCGAACTGGCAAGTGGCAAGCAGGACCATTAATGCAGGGCCATTAATACCGACTTGCAAAAAAACCACGCACCTACACCACCCCCCTCTCTTCTGTTCCGAATTTGTTCAGAATGTTCCGCAGTTCCTCCTGCGAAAAAAAGGTGATTTCGATTTTTCCGGCGTCTGTTCCTTTTTGATGGATCGAAACCGGCGTGCCGAGTTCGGCCGAGAGCCGCTCCTGCATCATCTTGAGCTCCGGCGAGAGTGTCTCGCCTGCCGCCGGAACCCGCGGCGCCTTCGAGGCCTGCACCCGCTCTTTCACCTCGCGCGTGGTGAGGTGGTTGCGCAGAATGTCGTCGAAGAGTTTCCGCTGTGCGCCCGGGTCTTCGATCGCGAGGAGCAACCGCCCGTGGCTCTCGGACATCTGCCCTTTTTCGAGCGCCTCCTGCGCGTAGGTCGGCAGGTCAAGCAAGCGCACCGCGTTCGCGACAGTCTCTCTGCTTTTGCCGAGCTTCGCCGCGATCTCGCGCTGGGTCATGCGGAATTCTTCTTGAAGCCGCTGGAACGCGCGGGCCGTCTCGAGCGGGTTCAGGTTTTCGCGCTGGATATTTTCGATGACGGCGAGCTCGAGTTTCTCGCGCTCGAGGTCAACTTCCCGCACGATCGCGGGGACAAGTTCAAGCCCAAGGAGCTTTGCCGCAAGCAAGCGCCGCTCTCCGGCGATGAGCTCGTAAGATACGCCCACCCCCGTCGGCATTTCTTTTTCAATCCTCGTTACGACGAGCGGTTGGAGAAATCCGAACTCGCGGATCGAATAGGCAAGCTCGCGCAATGCCTCCTCGTTAAAATTCTTCCGCGGCTGGTTCGGATTCGGAACGATTTTTGAAACCTCGATGTGGAAGATATGGTCTTCGTCTATTTTCTCCGGCTTTTTCCGCGCTGACTCGGCTTGCTTCAGATTTTCCGCCGGCGCGGGGCGCGGAGCATCCCCCGCCCCGACCGCGGCGGTCGGGGCGGGGGTAAATACCGGCGTAAGAGGCACCACCGGAACTCGCGGCGCGGCAGGAAAAGCCGCGGAAAAACTGCCCTCACCGTCCGGCGTATTGTCCCCAACTGGAGGAATTAACGATTCTAGTCCTTTGCCGAGCATATAGATAGAATTATGAATATGGAACTATGAATTATGGGAAGAGACACGAGTCCTGGAACTTTTTATAAGTCCATTTATTAGCTTGTGAACCACGACACTGTGCTCTGAAATTATCTCATATTCCTTAGTTGATACATAGCCAAGATCTCGAGCGACGAGAAATTGACTTTGTAACTCTGTTAAAGATCCGCACGCTATGAGGAAAATTCTTTGTAGTTTGATAAGTTTTAAGCGTCAACTTATGACCCTCTTGCCATGCATACAAATCTGTAAAATAAACAATCTTATTTTCCATTATTCATCATTCTAAATTCCATATTCATTATTCTATATTCATCATTCTAAACATTGAAATTCCCGAAGTTCTGACTTGCCAGCGCCGGCTCATAAACTAAACCCTCGCCTTCTCGCCGAATGATCTCCTCCGCCAACTGCCGATACGCAACCGCCCCCGGAGAGTCCGGCCGGTAGAGCATGACGGGTTTTGAAAAACTCGGCGCCTCCGCAAGCGCGACGCTCCGCGGAATCTCGGACTCGAACACGCGATAAGGAAAGTGAAGCCGCAAGTTTTTCGCAACATCGCGGCCCAAACGCTCCCGCTTATCATACATCGTAATCAGCGCGCCGGTAACCACGAGCCTGTGCTTCAGGTTATTTTTTATGAGTTCGATGGTTTCGAGAAGCTGGCCGATACCCTCCAAGCTGTAATACTCCGCCTGCACCGGAATCAGCACCTCATCGCTCGCCACAAGCCCGTTTACGGTGAGCAAGCTCAAGCTCGGCGGCAGGTCTATGAGCACATAATCATACTTGTGCCGAAGTCCATTCAAAAATTTTCGCAGAAATTTCTCGCGGCCGGGCACGTTCACAAGCTCGATCAAAATGCCCGCGAGGTGCGGCGCCGCGGGAATGAAATGAAAATTGAAAATCTGGGTCGGACGCACAATCTGCTCCGCCGGTATCTCGCCGAGGACGCCGTGGTAGATCGTCGCAAGCGATGGGTGATAGACGTGCCCCAAGGCCGAGCTCGCGTTCGCCTGTGGATCAAAATCAACAAGCAAAACGCGCTTGCCCGCCGCGGAAAGATACGCGCCCAAATTAACCGCTGTGGTTGTTTTCCCCACGCCGCCCTTAGCATTACAAATACTGATGACCCGTGCCATATCTGTTTGATTTTACGACAAAAAGTGCGTACGATCAAACGAACGCTGGGCTCGCCCCCACACCGATTGAGTTTTAAATCCATGTTTCACGTTTACATATTGAAAAGCCTGCATGATAGCAACCTCTATATCGGAGCAACAACAATCTAGAACGCAGGATAAAGGAACATAACTCTGGAAAATCAGGGTCGACAAAAATAAGAATTCCATTCAAGCTTATTTACTGTGAAATGTACGTTTCCGAAAAAGACGCGTATAAACGCGAGCATAATTTAAAGTTACGAGCACGCGCTCTAGCGCAGCTCAAAAAAAGACTTGAAGATACATTAAAGCTCATCTAAACTAAATCGGTGTGGGGGCGAGTGGCGGAACGGTATACGCGATGGACTCAAAATCCATTGTCCGCAAGGACGTGAGAGTTCGATTCTCTCCTCGCCCACTGGTTTTGTCCCTTCTATTTCTCAGAAACTTATACTACAATCATAAACCATAAGCCTGGGTAGCTCAGTGGCAGAGCGCAGCCCTGAAGAGGCTGGCGTCCGGTGTTCGATTCACCGCCCAGGCACAAAAGAAAAAATCCGGCACATGCGGAATTTTTTCTTTTGTGCCGTGAAGCGAACCGAGGGAGGGGTCGGGAGGGAAGTATGAGGTCCCTCCCGTATTGGAAAAAGCCCGAAGGGCGGGTTAAAAACCGAGGGTTTTTAAGGAGCGGAGTGACGTTTGCTTCACCGCCCAGGCACAAAAAAAACGAGGATAAGATCGGCCCTATGTAACGTGCCGGTTTTTAATGGCAAACAAAAATGCCGGTCCCCTTGGTGGAGACCGGCACGCGCGAGCGGTTTATGCCGCAGGCACTAACTTTTTGACGACATCGAGAAGTTCCTCCATGCCGCAGGGCTTGTGGAAAACCGCATCGGCCCCGCACGAACTGATGGAAGAGAGAACACCATCATCCATACTTCCGGTCCCAATAGCAACCGGCATTGCAGAGATGTTTCCCCTAATCCATGAAACCAACTGAATGCCATCCATCACGGGCATCTGTGTGTGTCGGTGACAACGACGTTTACGCCGTGACCCGGAACCGAGAGCAACGCCTTTGCCTTCATGCCATCATCAGCAGTTACAACCTCGTAACCAGCCGATTTGAGTACGAGAGAATAAACATCGCGAACCCCGGCCGTGTCGTCAACCAACAGAACTTTAATTTTCATTTTTCAATCTCCTTTCTGCTCTGCGTTTCGTCGCGATCCTTGCTACCGTGGCATAAAGCTACCACGAGGGCGAAAATAAGTCAAACGCACGCCGTCAGCGCGTGTGCGCCGAACCCCAAAAAATCCTTGTAAAACAAGGGTTTTTGGGGCTATCTCACAGTTGAGGTACTGCCGTTTACGCTGATCAATTCAACGCTAAACTTGAGCGTCGAGCTGGGCGGAATCGGCCCAGCACCGGCCTCCCCGTAGGCAAGATCGGGCGGGATCACGAGCGTTCGCTTCCCGCCCACCTTCATCCCAGCCACTCCGAGGTCCCATCCCCGGATCACCTGCTGAGCGCCAAGCGTAAGCTCGAACGGCTGATTACGATCGTACGAACTGTCGAATTTTCTGCCGTCCAAAAACTCGCCAAGATAGTGAACGGAGATCGCGTCGCCCTTCTTTGCTTCCGCTCCGGCGCCGACGCGAACGTCTTCGATGGTTATCCGCGCGCGATCGCTCGCATCCACCTCTCGGGCATGCTCTTCTTCGCGCACAACATTCTGCGCCGCCCCCTCATCAAGTTTTTGATTATAAAAAATCCCGCCCGCGACTATCACCGCCGCCGCTAAAATAAAAATAATAATTTTTTGAGTTGTCATGTCGTAAGTGTACTTTGAATTACGAAACCCCGCAAAATCATGCATTCTTGTCATTCCCGCGCTCGC
>CAYJRG010000063.1:3228-4369 GCA_964372585.1 uncultured Candidatus Saccharibacteria bacterium | reverse complement strand
TCCGACCCGATCACATGTTACCTCATGATGAGGATTTTGGCATTTCGTAATTCAAAGATAATACCATAATACCATGAATGAAAAACTCAAATTCCCCCTTCTTTGAGCTTGGTGAATAATACTTCTTTTCTGTCATTCCCGCGAAAGCGGGAATCCAGAAAAATCTGAAAAATCTGGGGTTCTGGATCCTCGGGTCCCGCCTCCACAGGGCTACGGACGGGCAGGCAAGCCCGAGGATGACAAGATAAGCATTATCCAATAAGTTCTTTTTTCTTTGCATCCGCGCCTCCTTTCGGCGGCCTGACAGCGGGCGGTTCCTTCGTCGGGTCAGTCCACGTGGCAAATGTGCAGGCGGGGTATTTGCCGCACCCCCAGAAGATTTTGCCGCGGGCGCGGCCTTTGCCGACGCGCCGCTCGATGAGTTCGCCCGGGTCCGTTTTCCGCTCCGCTGATGCGAGGCACTCGGGGCATTTTATGCCCGTGAGCTTGGGCGGGGCTTTGAGCGATTTTTTGCCTTTGCAGTCGGGGTATCCCGAGCAGGCAAGGAAGCGGCCAAAGCGGCCGAACTTGATGATCATCGGTTTGCCACAGAGCTCGCATTTTTCTCCTGTGACCTCCTGAAAGTCGCTCTTTTTCACCTCTTCATATTTTTTCTCGAGCGTTTTCATGAACGGGTCATAAAAATCTTTGATGATGCCCTGCCACTTTCTCTCGCCCGTTGCGACTTCGTCGAGGTGCCCCTCCATCTCGGCGGTGAACTCGATGTTGAAGATCTCGGGGAAATTTTCCGTGAGGGCTTTGTTTACCGTCGTGCCGATGTCGGTCGGGTAGAACCGTCCCTGCTGTTTGATGACGTAGTTCCGGGTTTGGATGACGGAGATGGTCGGCGCGTAGGTTGAGGGCCTGCCGATGCCGTGCTTCTCGAGCGTTTTGATCAAACTCGCTTCGTTGTAGCGCGGGGGCGGCTCCGTGCTGTGCTCTTCGGGGCGCACCGCGTCGAGCGAGAGCGGGTCGCCCGAGGCGAGGTCGGGGAGTTCGCGCTCTTCAAATTTCGCCGGCCAGATTTTCAGGAATCCGTCGAAGCGGAGAATGCTTCCGTTTGCGCGGAGGGCGTAGACGGCGGCGGATTTTTGCGTTTTTG
>CAYJRG010000063.1:1219-3218 GCA_964372585.1 uncultured Candidatus Saccharibacteria bacterium | reverse complement strand
TTTTTGTCCCGACATCAACGCGCGTCGCGTCGAAGATCGCCTGCGGCATTTGCGAGGCGATGAATCTTCGCCAGATGAGGTCGTAGAGCCGCGCTTCGTCTTTCGCGAGCTCCAGATTTTCTGTTGTGCTGGCCACCGATGTTGGGCGGATGGCTTCGTGCGCTTCCTGGGCGAGGCGCGATTTTGTTTTGAACGCCCGCGCTTCGCTTAAGGCGTATTTCGCTCCGAGGTTTTTCCGAATCCAGTCGCCCGCGGCAGAGAGCGCGCCCTGCGAAATGTTTGTGGAGTCGGTGCGCATGTAGGTGATGTGCCCGTGTTCGTAGAGTCCTTGGGCGAGGAACATGGTTTTTTTGGAAGAGAAGCCGAGGCGCTGGGCCGCCGTCTGCTGGAGGGTGCTCGTGATGAACGGCGCGAGCGGATTTTTCCTCATTTCTTTTTTCTCCACCGATTCGATCGCGTACGCGGAATTTTCGAGGTCGGCCGTTATTTTTTTCGTTTCCGCCTCCGAGGCGATGCCCGGGGCGGGAATTTCTTTCCCGTTCGCCGCGGAGAGTTCCACGGTTACGGCCTCGCCGCGCGCGGTTTTGAGGTCAACCGAAATCGTCCAGTATTTTTCAGCGACGAATTTTTTTATCTCTTCCTCGCGCTCGACGATGAGCCGCAGGGCGACCGATTGCACCCGGCCGGCGGAGAGCCCGCGCGCCACTTTTTTCCACAGAAACGGCGAGAGTTTGTAGCCGACAATCCGGTCGAGCACCCGCCGCGCCTGCTGGGCGTTTACGAGGTTCATGTCTATCTCGCGCGGGTGTTCAAGGGCGTCTTTGATCGCCCGTTCGGTGATTTCATGAAAGACAATCCGCTCGATTTTCTTGACCCGTGACGCATGACCCTTGATCCCTCCAAGCCCTAGGGCCTGCGTCAGGTGCCAGGCGATCGCCTCTCCTTCGCGGTCTTCGTCTGTCGCGAGAATCGCGGTGTCTGCTTTCGCGAGGGCCTTTTTGAGGAGCGCGACCACCGGCTTTGATTTTGGAGGTATCACGTATTCCGGTTCGAAGTTGTGTTCCGGATCAATGCCGAGCTTCGTTTTCGGCAAGTCTCGCAGGTGTCCGTAGGACGATTCAACGTCGTACCCCGCGCCTAAAAATTTTGAGATGGTTCTTGCTTTTGTGGGGCTTTCGACGATGACGAGTTTCATGGGATGGAATATGGAATATCAAATATGGAATATGGAATTTGGAGGGCAGAGATTTCATATCCCACATTCATCATTCTAGATTCCATATTCATTATTCGTTTTCGAGAGTATAGCCATCCTCCGTTTCTTTGACAATGTTTTTGATGATGAGCATGGAAAGCGCGCGGTTTACGTTTTGTGTGGCAAGGCCGGTTATCTCCGCAATCGCGTCTGTGTCGGCGGGCGCGGATGCATTTCGGAGGGCGTCGTAGATCGCCTGCTCTTCGGGGTTTTCGAATGCATTATTTTCTCCTGCGGTTTTTCCGGTTTCTATTCCGAAAGATTCGAGCATGTGCTCGGCGGTCGCAACCAAGTGCGCTCCGTTTCTAATGAGTTCGTGCGAACCGAAAAAATTCGGGTGGGAAATGGGCCCGGGCGTGACGAACACGTCCCTGTTCGCCTCGAGCGCGAAGCGGGCGGTCGCGAGCGACCCCGAGTTTTTTGGGGCTTCAATGACGAGCGCGCCGCGCGAGATGCCGGCGACAATCCGGTTCCGTTCTAGAAAGCGGTTTGGGAACGGCGGCGCTCCGCAGGGGTATTCCGACACGATCGCGCCCCCGGCCTCCAAAATTTTCGCCGCGAGCTTCTCGTGGGTTCTGGGGTAAATGTGATCTAGGCCGTTTGCAAGGACGGCGACGGTGTACCCTTTCGCGTCGAGGCACCCCTCGTGCGCCGCGCCGTCAATGCCGAGCGCGAGGCCGCTCACGACCGCGAAGCCTTTGCCCGCAAGCTCGCGCGCAAATTTTTTTGCGGTTGCCTTTCCCT
>CAYJRG010000063.1:0-1209 GCA_964372585.1 uncultured Candidatus Saccharibacteria bacterium | reverse complement strand
CGCTTTGCGCGTCCCGACGACGGCGATAGAGAGCGGCTCTTCGCGCAGGGTTCCCAAAACATAGATTCCCTGCGGCGCCCACGGGGCTTCCGTGAGGAGGTTTGGAAATTCTTTTTCGTTTCGGAGTATGAGCCGTATCCCGCGGCGGTGGAGCTCTTCCCATGCTTGTTTTGGGTCCGTTGTGTCCGTTTGGAGTCCGCCCACTCGACACACAGCTTCCCACGCCCTATGCCACGATCCGTGCGTAGCGATGAGTTTCGCGAGTTTCCGGTGGTTGGTCTCCGTCTCGATATTCAAGGCGTTGTACCAGATGCCATCGTCCATTTTGTAATCATAGCCCATTTTGATAGAATACAAGAGCATATGCCGACCAATTTCCGGAGACAGATTTTGACAGCAACCATTATTATTGGTGGAAGTGTCATGGCGTTTGGCGCAGGCTTTTATTTTTTGTCGAAATCGGTGGGCATCCAAGCGGAGAAAATAGTTACCGCCCAAACTTTTATCGCGAAAGATTCCGCCGCGCTCGCCGCATTCGCGGAGCTCAAGAAAAATGCGGCCGAGGCCGCTCTCTATCAAAATGCCATGGAGAAGGTCTTGGTGCCAAAGGAACAATTGCTTGATTTCCCCCGCTGGCTCGATGGCATTGCCCGAACGCGGCAGGTGGGGTTGGTTTTTTCTTTCGTCGGCGGAGAATCTCTTCCTCAGGCGGAAACGCCCGGCTTTATAGGTTTTTCGGCCGACATCACGGGGACATTCGACAACTTGACCGCATTTATAAAGGATATAGAATTCAACTCGGCGCGATTCCTCGCGAATTTCGACGGATTCGATCTCACGAGGTCGGAATCAAATTACAGGCTGGTGTCGCAGGGTAAGGTATTTTTCAAATGAAACGATTGCTTACATCCCGTCCCGAGATATTGCTTTTCGCCTTGGCAATTCTCTTGCTTGGAATCATCGCGTTCTATTTTTTCTGGAGTGTCGGCGCGATGCTCTCCGCGTTAAACACCGCACTTAAAATCCCGAGTTTTAGCGAGCATCCGATTACGTTTGATCTGGGCGGAGCCCGGACGCTTGGTTTGGATGTTCGGTGAGGGGCGGGCGGGCTGTGTTTGGCTGAATTTGCGCGCGATTAGATCAGCCCCGACGAGACGTCGGGATGGTAGAGCGTTTGCATGATCCCCCACCTTTTGTAATCATGTTTTA
>CAYJRG010000062.1:0-4424 GCA_964372585.1 uncultured Candidatus Saccharibacteria bacterium | reverse complement strand
ACTCGAGGACCGGTTGAGGTAATCATTGGGCACGTTGCCGCCGGCGATGCCATAGAAAACATTATGGAACAGTATCGCTTGACTCGTGAGGACGTGCTTGCCGCGCTTAAATATGCCGCGAAGATTGTTGCGGAAGAAACCGTTCTTGCTAGATAATGCTCTTGTTTCTTATTGACGAAAATCTGCCGCGAGCGGTCGGCGAGGTTTTTACGGGGCTTGGTTTCCGAGCTGAATGCGTCGGCGACAATCCCTCGCTTCGGCAAAAATCTGACGAAGTGATTTTTGAATACGCCGTAGAGAGAAAAGCGGTCATCGTAACTCGCGATGTCGGATTTGCAAACCCGTTCCGATTTCCACTGAACACATCCGCTGGCTTAATCGTCCTTCGATTTCCAAACGAGATTTCAATGAATGCGCTGTGTGCGGAACTGCGCAGATTAATTGAAGGCTTTGGGAGCGAGGATTTCAATGACTTAATCGTCGTCGAGCCCGGGTCGGTGCGGAAACGGAAGTTATAGCTCTCGCGCAACTGGCTCTACCAATTCGGCCCAATTTCTGCTAAACTTGAACGATAGACATGGTCATCACCTACCTCGGGGCGGGAGCGTTCAAAGTGCAGAGCGGGGAGACGTCGCTCCTTGTTGATTCCGACAATAATCGGCTCAAGGCGGACGTGTCGCTCAAAACGCTCACGCCCACGGCATCAATTGATTCGGGCGAACATCAACCCGCCCAGAGCGAAATTTATTTTGCCGGCGAGTATGAAGTAAAAGGCATTGAGATAAAAGGGTTCGCCGTTCCAGAGGAGTCCACGGAAAAAGTTTTGAAGACGGCATACCTTATAGAATGGGAGGGTATGAAGCTCGCTTTTTTGGGGCACGTCTCAAAACAGCCGTCGCCGGAGCTGATTGAAAAACTGAATGAGCCGGACATTCTTTTTATGCCCGTCGAAGGGGAACACTCCCTCGCGCCCGAGGCGGCGGCGAAGGTGATGCGCGCGCTTGAGCCAGCGATCGTGATCCCCTCGTTCCACAAAGCCCCGACGGAGTTTTTGAAAAGCATCGGCAAAAAAGGAGACATGGAAGAAAAGCTGGTGCTCAAAAAAAAGGATTTGGTAAACGAGAAGGGAAGGGTGGTGGTGTTGAAACCAAATTAGCCAATGGCGTATAGCGAACAGCCACAACTTTTTGCCATCAGCCATATGCTATAAGCTATAAGCAAATACGCATGCACGGGTTCATAAAAAAATTGCAGTCGTCGGACGAGCGCGTGAAGCGCCGGTGGCTTATCGGCGCGACCGTGGTTTCGATGGCGATTATCATCTACGTCTGGCTCGCCTATTTCAACAACCTCATGGCGCAGTCAGCGCAAAATTTTCAAAACGGGGCGCAGGCGAACTCCTTAGCCGCCGGAGGTTCAGCGCAGGTGGGCGAAAGCGCGCCAGTCCCCAGTTCCGCGCTCGATAATATAAAACAGGGCCTTGGAACCGCGTATAGCGCCTTCGTCGGCGGAGTTGAATCGGTCGGGAAGATGCTGAAAACGCCGAGGGAGTATGTCATTGATCCAAATCAAAAATGAAAAATCAAAGATTAAAGATTTTGCAGATAATATTTTTGATATTTGATTTTTGATATTTTATTTTTTATGTCCACCATCGAACCCAGGGAAATAACCAAAGAACTTAAAGAATCCTACCTCGACTACGCGATGTCGGTGATCGTCGCGCGCGCCTTGCCCGACATCCGCGACGGCTTGAAGCCCGTGCACCGGCGCGTGTTGTGGACGATGTGGGAAAATAACATCACCGCTGCCACGAAGTTTCGCAAGTCTGCATACGTGACCGGCGAAACAATGGGTAAGTACCATCCGCACGGCAACCTTGCAATTTACGATACGATTGTCCGTCTCGCGCAGGATTTCTCGCTCCGATACCCGCTCATACAGGGACAGGGTAATTTTGGTTGCTTTACCGCGGATACGAAAGTAAAACTCATGGACGGCAGAGCTCTTTCATTTGCGGATCTTGCGGATGAATACCGTCGAGGGAAGAAAAATTATACCTACACTGTAAATTCGGCGGGGCTTATTTCGGTCGCAGAGGTTTTGCATCCTCGGATCACCAAAAGAAACGCGGAACTGGTAAAAGTAGTTTTAGATAGCGGCGCGGAAATTCGTTGCACGCCCAACCATTTATTTATGTTGAGAAATGGAACCTATAAGGAGGCCCAATTATTAACTTCCGATGATTCGCTCATGCCCCTATATCAAAAAACTTCTTCAAAGACTGATCGCTTGAATAGAGAAGGATACACAATGGTCTATCAAAATAAAAACGACGTGTGGGTTCCCGCTCACCACTTGGCGGATAATTATAATCTCACACGCGGCACATATGCGATCTCCGCCGGCCGAGTGAGGCACCACGTGGACTTTAATAAACTGAATAATAATCCGGACAATATCAAACGAGTGCAGTGGGGAGAACACTGGCGCATTCATTATGAACAGGCATCGCGCCAACATACGAACGAAGAATATCGAAAAAAAATCGCCGAGGGACGTGCGCGATATTGGTCAGATCCCGCACATAAAGCAAAAAAAGCAAGGGAGGTTTCTTCTAGAAATTTGGAAAATTGGAAACGCAAAGAGTATCGAGAGAACATGACGGCTCATTTGACCGCCACAAGTAGGCGCTATATAGAAAACCATCCCGAAAAAAGAAAAGAGTTTAGTGAACGCGCAACTCAAACACTCAAACGATTGTGGCAAGATCCGTCGTATCGAGCAGTAATGCATGAAAGAATTATCAGGGGGAATAAAAACCATACAACCAATAAAACCGGTAAGTTGAAATTTATAAACATTTGCAGGGAAATTTCGAAACGCCAACTCGTTTTAAGCGAACAAAATTATGAATCGATCAGGGGCAAGGTGTATCCGTATGGTCGCGCTCCTATGTGGAAAACCGGATTAGAAACATATTTTGACGGAAACCTAGAATTAGCGAGGTTGGAAGTGAATCACAATCACCGGATTATAAAAATTGAGAATTGCAAGGAGGGGGAGGATGTGTATGACCTAACTATCAGTGGCACACATAATTTTGCATTGGAAGCAGGAGTGTTTGTGCATAATTCAGTCGACGGCGATTCAGCCGCCGCGGAGCGGTATACCGAGGTGCGGCTTGCGCGGATCGCTGAAGAAATCTTGACCGACATCGAGAAAGAAACGGTTGACTGGCGGGAGAACTACGATGCGACGCGGCAAGAGCCAACGGTTCTCCCCTCAAAAATTCCCAACCTGCTCCTTAACGGCACCGTCGGCATCGCGGTCGGCATGGCCACGAACATCGCGCCTCACAACCTCGGAGAACTTGCCGACGCGATTTTATTTCTCGCGGACAACTCCGATGCGACCTCGGACGACCTTATGCGGTTCATTAAAGGCCCCGACTTCCCGACGGGTGGCGTCATCTTCGACGAAAAAGCGATTCGGGCGGCGTACAACTCCGGCCGCGGCGGGATCACCACGCGGGCAAAAGCCGACATCGAGGAGCGAAAAAGGCCTGGCGAGTCCGGCAGAGCCGGCAACTTCGACATCATCGTTACGGAAATCCCCTATCAGGTGAACAAGGCGGAGCTCATTAAGCAGATCGCCCAGCTTCATCAAGACAAAAAAATCGAAGGCATCCGCGACATCCGCGACGAATCCGACCGCGAAGGCATGCGCATTGTGATCGAGCTCAAAGCGGACGCGCCGCCGCAGAAAGTGCTGAACCGCCTCTACGAGCACACCGACCTCCAGAAAGATTTTCACCTGAACATGATCGCGCTTGTGAACGGCATCGAGCCCCAGCTCCTCTCCGTAAAAGACATTCTCGTTGCCTACCTCGCGCACCGAAAAGAGATGGTGAAAAAGCGCACGCAGTTCGATCTGAAGCGCGCCGAAGAGCGGGCGCACATCCTCGAAGGGTTAAGCACGGCGCTCTCGGCGATTGATAAAGTCATCGCGACCATCAAAAAATCGAGGGATCGGAACGACGCGCATAAAAATCTTGTAAAGATTTTTGGCCTCTCTGAAATTCAGGCGAACGCGATTCTCGAAATGCGGCTCCAGACGCTCGCCGCCCTCGAACGGGAAAAAATAGAAGCGGAACTCAAAGAAAAACTCGCGCTCATCAAGGAACTGACGCTCATTCTGAAAAGCCCCGCGCGGATTTTGAAAATCATCAAAGACGAAATTGTGGAACTTAAAGAAAAATATGGCGACCCGCGGCGGACGGCGGTTGTGCCAACCCCGCTCAAGGCCATGAGCGTGGAGGACCTTGTGCCCAATGAGGACGCGATCATTACCTTCTCCGCCGGCGGGTATGTGAAACGGCTCCCGCCCGACACCTTCAAAGCCCAGCGGAGAGGCGGCAAGGG
>CAYJRG010000061.1:0-4436 GCA_964372585.1 uncultured Candidatus Saccharibacteria bacterium | reverse complement strand
TTTTTGAGAGGGAAATGGCAATTTTTCTGCGAGGCAGGCCGCCGCTTGGCGGCGGCTGGCGGCGGGTCAGCGCAGGTTTCGCTTCTTGGATTTGTGTATCAGATTTGGTAAAATAATATCGAAAGTTTGCGTCTGTTTTAATTCGGCAGCAGTGTTTGACGGAACGAACTCAAAATTTTCCGACAACGATGTTCGTTCGCCCAGCCCCGCCATTGGCGGGGCTGGTTGAGCGAACCCTCTTGTCTCAAAATTCAGAGTTCGTTCCGTTTAATTCTGCTGGGGGGCTAGGAATCGGACCTAAATCTCCAGGTTCAAAGCCTGGCGTGCTACCGTTACACCACCCCCCAATAAACTATTAGACTGCCGCCCGCGATGCGTGAGATGACGGCGTCAAGCTACATGTTATAATACTTTTGCCAATGAAAAAGAGCAACAAATCCATTCTCGTGGTGGCGTTGATTGTGGTCGTGGCGCTTGGGCTTTTGGGGTCGGGAAACATCGCCGCTCTTTTCGGCGGCTCGGGCGGGTCGGGAAAAACGACGCGCGAACTTGTGATGAGCTGTACGCTCGACATGTACACCGCGTTTCACATTCATCCGCATCTTACGATCATCATAAACGGCCGCGCCGAAACGGTTCCGCCGAATGTCGGAATTTCGTTGGGCTGTATGCACCCGCTTCACACACATGGCGGAGACGGGGTGATTCATGTGGAATCTCCCGAAAAACGCGATTTCACGCTCGACGATTTTTTCGCGGTGTGGGGAAAAACGTTTACGAAGGATCAGATTTTGGACTACAAAGCCGATGCCACCCGCGAAGTTGTCATGACGGTGAATGGCGCGGCGAGTACGGAATACGAAAATCTGGTTTTGGGGGATAAGAATGAGATTAAGATAGAGTATAAAAATAGGTGAGCTGGGCGGGGCGAGGGGGGGCGGGGGTTGTGCATAGCGCGTCGTTATTTTTTTGGTTTCCGCAAGTGGTATACTTAATTCGGTAGGAAAAATTGCAGCCATGTCGAATACATGAGACTTCGAAAAGAGCCGCTTTTTTTGAGGTGTGCGGTTGCGCTCGCGGCTTTCGCGTTCTTTTTATCGGCGCAGAGTTCCACTGCCTCCACCACCGATGGCACGATTGACGCGGCAAGCAAGTACGGGTGGGGGGATCGGGTCGGGTGGGTGAATTTTGGCACGAGCGGGGGGAACGTTCATATTACCGATTCGGCGGTGACGGGTTACGCGTGGAGCGAAAATTTCGGCTGGATTAACTTAGGCGCGACACAGAGCGGGGTGACAAACAACGGCGAGGGAGACCTTTCGGGATACGCGTGGGGGGAGAAGCTCGGGTGGATAGACTTCAACGCGGTGAGCGTTTCGAGCGGCGGCGTGTTTGCCGGAACGGCGATCGTCTCCTCCTCGCCCACGAGCAGTATCATTTTCGATTGCTCGAATTGCGGCGTAAAAACAGATTGGCGTCCCGCCTCCGCGCGCGGAGGCGGCGGGAGCGGCAGCAGCAACGTCGGGAATGGAAATCAGGGAAGCGGGGGCGGGACCGGTTTTTTTGGAACGTCAACTCCTCCGGTGTTTGCGAGCGCAACGCCGCCGGTCGTGATTCGTCCGCTTCCGGCGGCGCGGCCGCCGGTCGTTTCTCCGCCGCCCGCGCCGCGCCCGGGGAGAGCGCCCGAAAACATTCCTCCGCGCCGACTCACCGTTTTTGACCGGATACGGAATTTTTTTGGGTTTCTCTTCCTGCGGCCGCGAGCACCGGAGCCCCTGCCGATTGCGAAAATCGTGCCGAAAATTCCCCAGACCGCGTTTCAGTATCGGTGGAACCTGCTTCCGGTGAAAGAGATTCGGGCGTTCGTATTCGCTCCGCTCCCGCGGGAGTTTGTTGTCTTGAAAGAGCAATTTCCGCAGTTTGACTTAACCCTTCGAGATGTCGGGGTGCGGCGGATGACCGATGTGCAGAAGCTTGTGAACGCCAGGCTGAGTTTGCCGGGGCTTCCAGAGAGCGCGGGCATTGAGAGCGGTAACGTGGCCGTTCCGGGCATTTCTGAAGGCGGGGGCATAAAACCGAATTTGACCATTCCGGAGATTTCTCGGGACACGGGCTTGCCTTTCGTCGGGCTTACGCCCGGGCGTTTCGCGCTTCCGCCCGGGATTCCGCTCGCAAACATGGAAACCAAGTTCAAACAGCAGATTCCGCGTGAAGTTGTGTTTGCGCGATCGGGAGGGGAGCGGATAGATTTTCCCATCAAGCTCGCGCTCACAAAACAAGGGACGCTCGAGAAGCGCATCAGAACCGTGGTTAGGTCGTCGTTGAGGCTCGTGGTCAGGCCCGATGCGCCGGTGGCGAGCGTGAAAGGATACCTTTTGCTTAAAACGCGGCTTCCGGATGAGAAGACCGAAGGGCGGGCGCCGCCGCGCGGCTTCTTTGGCCGCGCGGCGGCGAGATTCCTCGCCGGAGTTTCGGCCGTCTTCGGCGCGCCGAAGCAATCTCTGCCTCAAGCGGACGGATCTCCTCCGGCGCAGGCGGACGGGGGAATCCCGCTCCAGAATTTCCTCGCCTCGGCGTTTTTTACAGGGCCCGCATTCGCGGAACTGCCGGAGCCCGTCGTGTATGTGGGTGCGGACGGGAAGCGTGTTTTTGCACGGACAGGAACGGAGACGGCGGATGAGGAGAATGCCGGAGACGGAGACAAGGACAAAAAAACGGTTGAGGAGCGGTTCGCGCTCTTGGAATTCGAGTACACCGACCCGGACGGCGACGGTGTTTACACCGCCGACGTTCAAGCTCCGGGCGTGGACGGCGAATATGAAATTATCACCCTGATTTCATACAAGGATCCCGAGTTGGGAACAAAGGAAATTCGCCTTATTGCAATCATTGACCCGGAGGGGTATGTTTTCGAGCGGCAGGGGGAGAAGGAGCTCCGCGTTCCGGGCGCGGTTGTTACGCTCTACGCGTTTGACGCCTCGACGGGGAAATACGCCACGTGGCCCGCGCGAGATTATCACCAGGAAAATCCGCAGGTGACCGACGTCCGGGGAACATACGCGTTTCTGGTGCCGCAGGGGTACTACCACATCTCGGTTTCGGCGCCCGGATACAGCGAGTATCAGAGCAAGCCCTTCGAGGTGAGCGAGAGCAATGAGGTGCACATGAATATCGAGCTTCAATCTCCTTACGGTTGGCTCCGGCTTCTTGATTGGAAGGTCCTCTTGCTTATCCTTATCTCCCTGCTCCTCGGCTACAATTTCTATCGCGACAGGAAACGGGAGCGGTAAAGCTATCCCCAAGCAGACTATTGAATTTGAAATCAAATGTTTATAATATTAAAGGTAAAGGGCGAATAAAATTTGCCGTAACACATGAACTTAACAGGAAAAAAAATAACCATTGCCGTCATCGCTGTTCTTTTTTTGGCAAATGTTTTTTTTGCATTGAAATACGCCGGGGTTCGGAGCGATCTTGTTCGCGAACGATCAATTGGGGCGCGAGCAATGTTGAATGAGCGCGTGCTGAATTTCACCTCTCTATTCGTCGAGAAAGTATTGAAAGCGAAAGAAGAGGTTAACTTTGAAGATCGCCTGAGCCTGGAAACGGTTGTCAGGGATCTAAACGACACCGAAATTCTCAACCAATGGAATACGTTTGTGAACAGCAAGACCGAGGCGGAAGCCCAGGGCGCGGTCAAAAATCTCCTCTCTCTCCTTCTCCGCAAGATGAAGGGGTAGAGCGCGGGGGATGAAGTCAAAAACCCCCCTACCTTTAAATTACAGTTACCCCCCCAACCCCTCCTTGGAACAGGAGGGGTGGTAGATGTTGTTATGAGTTGGGGAGGTAGGGTTTGATTTTTTACCGTTGAGCGTGCTACTATTTTCGTATGCAAACGCTTTCAATATCTCAAAAGGTAATAAAAAAGGGTGTTGTTCTTCTCTCGCGGGAGGAATATGCTTATTTGTTGCGACTTTCGCAACTCGGAGCAGTTATGGAAAAATTGCCAGAAGGCATTCGCGAGGGATTATTTGATTTGCGACAAGGAAGGGTTAGGGGGCCTTTTAATTCAGTTGCCGGACTCAGAAAATCGCTTGAGCAATGAAGCTGGTATATTCTGAACGGTTTGGGAGAAGCTTCCGAAAATTATCTGAAAGAATAAGAAGGGATTTTTATAAACAGGCGGCGTATCTTATCCGTAACCTCAACCATCCCTCGCTTCGCGCCAAGAAGTATGATGAAATTCTTGGATTATGGCAGGCGCGGGTGAACCGCAACGCAAGGTTTTATTTTTTGATCGAAGGAGATTCTTATCTTTTGGTTGATATTTCAAGACATAGGGATTTTAAATTACCTAAAATTTCTCGACCTGCGTCCGCATCTACGTCTAAAGGATGGTGATCTGTATACAGGTTCGACAAAAAATTTGCAGAAAC
>CAYJRG010000060.1:0-4472 GCA_964372585.1 uncultured Candidatus Saccharibacteria bacterium | reverse complement strand
TAATGTTGATCTTGCAAACTACGGGCGCGTGGTCCTTCTCCTCGGCGATGGCCCGGGAGGTGGTTGTTCTGGCGTTGGCAAAGGCGATGTTCAGATCGGAAACCGATCATACAGATTTTCCATTGCGTCCATGGGCCTCGTAGGGTTCAGTCTCTTCGAAGGAGAGCCATTTAAATTGAGCGGATTTGAATTCGTTTTGAGTCATGAAATCGGACATAGTTTAGGTCTCTGGCATGCAAACGGATGGGACTGCGGCGACCAAGTATTGTACGGAGATTGTAGGCACCGTGAGTATGGAAACTATTTTGACACCATGGGCGGCGGTTTTTCTTCGCACTTCAATGCTTTTTACAAAAAAATGCTGGGATGGCTTTCGCAAAAGCTAGCGGTAAAGCGAGTGGTTGTCATCAATAAATCCGGCAGGTACACCATAAATCCGCTTGAATCAGAATCGGGAAAAGCGCTTGCGGAAATAATTCCCTCCGGCGCGACCCAGCCCGTTTTTTCTCTTGAGTGGAGAAAGGGGATTGGCTTCGACGGCAATCTAAATTCCCCGGAACTTTTAAGTAATCAGTCGGGGCTTCTGGTTAATCGTATCATTGGCCAGGGTCCCAATACTTTCACTCGCATTCTTGATATGAGCCCGACGGCGCTTGGTTGGTATGATGATCTGTGGCAAGCATCATTAAATCTCCAGAGTCCGGGCAACACTCCCGTTTTCAGCGACCCCGGGTACGGCGTTCGCATCGGTCCGGTGGTTGCGGTGGCAACCTCCTCGCTCACGTTTGATGTGCAGATCGGCACGCCCACCTGCGTGCGGCAGGTGCCACGTATTCATTATAATCAGGAAATAGGTCGAGTTTATCCCGGTGGACTCGGATATATGCGCGTCGGTTTTATAAACAGTGATTCTCCCGCCTGCGGAAATTCAGATTTCATCATCAATCCCATCTTGCCGGCCGGCTGGACGTACACAATTTATCCATCGCAAACTCAATCGCTTGCTCCGGAAGCGAATGGAGATGTGGTCATAGATTTTGCAGTTCCTTCCGTCAGCGACCCCGGAGTTTATCCGGTCGGGCATGAAATTAAAAATATCCAGTCGGGCCTGAAACGAGTGCGGGAGAGTTCTGTTAACGTGCATGAGCCGCTTTCTATCACCGCCATTAATCCTGCGTCCGGCGTTCCGGGCTCTTCGGTTGCGTTGACGGTTACGGGATTAGATCAAGGAGAATACTTCAGGGTTGAGTTTTTTAATGGCGACCACCTAAGGTCATGGTTTAGAAGAGACGTGGGCGCATCAAGGACGAGTGATAATGCCATTTCATTTGAAGTGCCGGCAACGGTAACCCGTTGCGATGAACTGGGTTGTCAGGACAATGTTCCTATTGTGAATGGGCTGTATACGGTCGTCCTGAATTCCAGAGACGCCCAAAGCAACGGAGTCAGTTTTGAAGTGGTTTCTCCTACCCCCGCGCTCACCCTCGTTGCCCCGCTCGGAGGAGAGCGATTTGTGAAGGTAACTAATCAAATTCCCGTGCGGTGGACATCTCGGAACCTCGATGCAAGCTCATCGGTTGACATCGCCCTCATTCAAAGCGTGAATGGCGCTCCGACGGGGCCCGCCCTGCAAACCCGCCGCGTGCTAAACACCGGGAGTTCAAACTTTTTTGTCCCCGCAAACGTTCCGCGAGGTTTCTATTTCCTCAAAATTTCCTGCGCCACCATTTCTCCGTGCGAGAGCGATGTAACCGACCGGTCCATTGCGATTGATTCGTTCGGAGATCAAAAAACGAGCGTGAACCAGCGGGGCTATGTTGGCGGTCGGGTAGACAAAACAACATTTTCCGGAAGCGTCCCGATTGCAAATTGGGAGAACTCACCCGCGGTGTTCAATAGGATTGAATTTCATCCAGTCGCGGGGGGGGGCACGGGATTAGCCGCCTTTGTAACATTTACCATCCCAGCCAACTCCGGGGCCACTCCAAATTTTGGGACAATTTCATTCAACGGAAATATTCAGGTTCCACGGAGTCCATATGTGGGCGGCGCGACGGGGTATTCTGTTTACTCTGTCACCATCAACGGCGCGGTTGTCCAGAGGGTGAAATACACGTGGGTGTATGATTTGAATTAGAGTTCGTTTTAACGCTTCTTAGGTAATCCATGGTAATCCATAATCGTGGACCGGAATCGTGGACTGGTTAAAAAGTCATGACTTTTTAACCGGTCCATAAACATAAAACCGGTCCATAAACACAAAAAACGTCCCGTTTTGATTTAGGCCCTTTAGACTCTCACGCCTTCGAGGCGGCGAGGGCGAAGATGCTTCGTGCGCCGGAGGATTTGAGAGCGCGCGCGGCCGATTCGATTGTCGCGCCCGAGGTGATGACGTCGTCAATTAAAATAACCTCCGGCGCGCGGCGGAGCGCATGCGGATTTTCGACTTCAAAACAATCGGCCACGTTTGCGAGTCGTTCATCGCGGCCGCGCATTTCGCTCTGCGGTTTTGTATTCTTCTTACGCGCGATGATAGATGCGTCGAGCGCGATGCTGAAGCGGGCGGCGAACGTCCGCGCGATAAGCTCGGACTGGTTGAACCCACGCTCGCGGAGGCGGCGGCCGGAGAGGGGGATGGGCAGGACGACCGTGCGCGCCTGCCGCCCAGCGATGCGGTCGCGGAATCCGGGGATACTCTCGGCGTAATCGGCGAGGAGATTTCCGAGGAGGACGCCGGCATTTTTAATGAATTCAAATTTCAAGCCGCGGACGAGATTTTTGACCGGCGCGGCGGCGTATTCCGCCGCCGCGCCGAGGAGGAACGGCGTTTCCTCGTGACAGATTTTCTTGAGTCCGGGGACGCGCGCGCGGCACCGGCCGCAGAAGAGCGTTTGATTCAAACGTATGAGCCCGCGGCAGTCGGGACAGAGAACCTCGTCGCGCTCCGTAAGCCGTCGGCAGTTGAGGCAGACGTGCGGGAAGAGGAGCTTAAAGATGGTTTGGAGGATCATGTGAGCGGTGTCATCGCGAGCGAGGCTTTGCGAGCGCGGCGATCCAGAATATTTGTCATTCCCGCGCTCGCCTCGCTCAAGCTCCGGCGAAGCGGGGAAGCGGGAATCCAGGCTTGTCCCCGCGCAAGCGGGGGGATCCACATTCCCTTTTTCTGGATCCCCGTTTTCGCGGGGATGACAAGGGGATGACAAGAAGGGGAGTTTCGTAATTCAAAGTAGATTGCTTCGTCGCATGGCTCCTCGCAATGACAGGAAGGGTATGTGCTCTAAATCCTATCACTTGCTATAATCAAAGAAAAATGCCTTTCCTCTCGAATTTCTTAAAGCGCGCGGCGCCTGAATCGTATCTTGGCGTGGACATTGGCACCACCTCGATAAAAGTGGTTGAGGTCCGCCGCTCGGGCGCGACTCCGGAAGTTGTGAACTATGGATTTCTTGAATCGAGCGGGTATCTTGCCCGTTCGAATCAGGCGCTTCAGACGAGTACACTCAAGCTGTTTGAGCGGGAGGTTGTGGAGCTCCTCAAAATCGTCCTCAAGGAAATGAACGTCCAGACCCCCGACGCGGTGGCGTCTCTTCCGGTATTTTCCGCGTTCACCACCATCCTCGATTTTCCGGAGATGGCGCCGGCAGATCTCGAGAAGGCGATACCGTTTCAAGCGAAGCAGTATGTCCCCCTGCCGCTCTCCGAGGTCGCCCTCGACTGGATGAAGGTCGGCGAGTTTGCGGACGATCGGGGGTTCAAGCATCTGCAGGTGCTCATGATTTCCGTGCCGCAGGAGCAGATCGCGAAGTATCAGAGGATTTTCAAGCTTGCGGGATTGCGGCTTGGCTCGCTCGAGCTCGAGAGTTTAAGTCTCGCGAGGATATTCGGGGGCGCCGACCCAACGCCGACCGTTGTCGTTGATATCGGGTCGAGGTCAACCAACATCGCCTTCTTGGATCAAGGGACGCTCCGGTTCAACGCGCAGAGCGATTTTGCGGGCGCATCGCTGACGCAGGCGCTTTCCACGAGCTTGGGCATAGCGGCGATTCGGGCGGAGGAGCTCAAAAAGGAGCGTGGGATCGCGGCGGTGGGCCCGGGGTATGAGTTATCCACACTGATGTTGCCGTTTTTAGATGCTATAATCAATGAGGTTAGGAAATCCATCTTTAAGTATGAGAGCCAGTTTCCGGGGGCTCCCACGATGGAGCGGCTCATCCTTTGCGGCGGCGGGGCAAATCTGTCGGGGATCGAGGAATACTTCAAAAAAGAGTTTGACCTTGCGGTGACAAAAGCGGCGCCGTTCACGAAATTCCGGCATCCCGCGGGCATGATTCCCATGATACCGGAGCTTAATCCCGTCATGAGCGTCGCGCTTGGGCTTACGCTCGGACACTAGTCGAAATCAAATCAAAGATGAAAAATCAAATATCAAAAATAGGGAACCCCCCGCTCCATGGGACTCGTTATTTTTTCCG
>CAYJRG010000059.1:0-4506 GCA_964372585.1 uncultured Candidatus Saccharibacteria bacterium | reverse complement strand
GATTTTCGCGGGGGGACTTCCTCGCCGCCGCAGGCGGCGAAAGCGGTTCGGACTATAGAATACCGCACAGACATAGGAAGTTTGATTTCCGGCCGATGCTTGTGATATCATGGTTTTATGCAAGAGGTAACCTACACAGTTCATATTGAATCATGCGAAGAGGGTGGCTACATCGCCCACTTTCCCTCACTGCCGGGTTGCCACACCCAGGGCGAGACTTTGGAGGAGGTGCTTGTGATGGCAAAGGATGCTTTGTCGGGCTACCTCGAATCACTTCAGGCGCATGGTCAAGCAATTCCCCAAGAAAAGAAAGCATCAAAATTAGTTGGCTTTGATCTTCCTGTTACCGCCTCACTTGCTCGATGACGCGATTGCCGACTCTCTCGGCTCGTAAGCTCATTCAAGTTTTGGAAAAAGCGGGTTTTGTTTTAGACCCCATCTCAAAAATACCCCATCCCGCGTTGCTCGCGGTTGCGCCGATCCCGCACGGCGCGCCGAGGGAGCTGTGCTTTACGCACTGCGACCGAGGTGCAACACAGCGGGGCGGCGCAACCGCAGCAACCCCGTGGGGATACTGGCCACTGTTCGCACACTCTGCGTCACTCCTCCTCGGAGTGCGTCAAGCACGCCTTCGTCGTCGCTCCTTGATTGTGCGAACAGTGGCTCATATCGCGGGCGGGTTATTTTTGAGATGGGGTCTAGACCGACAGCGGGGAAGTCACTATGTGATGGTGCATCGAGCCAAGCATCTGACCACTTGCGTTCCTATGCGCGGCAAAGACATTAAGCGAAGTTTGGTTCATCTGATTTTCAAACAAGCTGGTCTGACCGAAGAAGAATTCCAAAAATTGCTCTGACTTCGCATGACCGAATACATCAGTGAGGCAGTGGTGCTGGGTAAAGAGCCGACGAGGGATTTGGACGTTCGGGTGTCTTTGTTTACTAAAAAATTCGGGAAGCTCACGGCGCGCGCGAGGAGCGCGCGCCGGATCACCTCGAAACTGTCGGGGCATCTTGAGCCGGGGAATGTGGTGCAGGCGCGGCTCATTGAAAAAAACGGCTTGCAGGCGGTGGACGCTCTTAAAAAATCTTCGCTCGCGATTGCTCCGGCAGATTTATATTTTTTAAGCAGGGTGCTTGCGGAGTCCGAGCCGGATCTCCGGCTTTGGCACGCGCTTGTGTCCCCGAGTTTCAGCTGGAGCCGCGTTTTAGGTTTTCTTGGCTGGGATCCGCGGGGCGCCGCGTGCGCCCTGTGCGGTGTGGGAGAGACGGGATTTTTCGATGTTTCAAAGCAGGAGCTCTATTGCAGGAACTGCGCTTCAAAATTCGCGCGGAGTGATGTAGTATTTATTCATTCATGACGATGTCTGAAAACCTAATAAAGTTCTGCTCTTCCGTCATTGCGAGCGTAGCGAAGCAATCTAGAGATTTGGGCGAAAGCCCAGATGGATTGCCGCGTCGTCCTTCGACCCATTCGGCTTGGCTCAGGGTCGCCCTGAACAGAGTTGAATGGGCGATAAACGCAGGACTCCTCGCAATGACATGCGGTTTTTTTGAATATGTCCTAAAACATGGACGGAGACCATTTTGATTCAAAGTATCATTCCCCGTGGGCGGTGTCTGCGCGTCCTGCGGCGGAAGCTCGCGTGAACAAAACACATTTTCCAAAACCGAAAAGATGGATGGTGGCGCTTGCTGTTCTTGCGTTCGCCGCAATCGCGGGGTTTGGTGTTTACACAGTCATCGCGCGAATTTTTTTCGCGGGACAGATTTCAAACATCAGTCTTGAATTTTCCAAGCCGAGCCAGGTTTTAGTTGGGGAGCCCTTTTCCGTTTCCGTTTCGATTTCAAATTATTCGGACAACGTTCTCAAAAACGCGAAGCTTTCTTTGTTCCTGCCCGAAGGCATTTTTTTCGTCGGTCGGCCTAATGGCCAGCGCATTTCGGAACAAGTTGTGGGCGATCTTGGCCCCGGGAGCATTAATCAGCAATCATTCAACCTCCTCGCCCTCGAAAAGACAGACGTGTTGCGCCGGCTCGAAGCGCGGCTCACGTATTCCTTTTCCCAGACGTCTTCCGCGGAGTTTCAAAGTTCGGCGTCGCTTGATCTGTTGATCAACCAGCCGGCGGTGGCGCTCGATGTGGGCGCGCCCCAGAGCGTGTTTGGCGCGCAGGACTTCGACGTGAAGATTGCGTACGTGAACAACGCCAACCACGACTTCAAAGACGTTCATCTCAAGATTTCGTACCCGCCGGTGTTCAAATTTGGGAGGGCGAGCGTTGCTCCGGAGGGCGCGGGGAACAACTCGTGGGATTTGGGCACGGTGCCCGCGGGTGGGCGGGGGAGCATCACCGTTTCGGGAACAATCATAGGCTCGGGCGGGTCTTCGTACGCATTCGGCGTTTCGGTGGATTCCGCCATCGCGGGGAATGTGTATTCCGTAGCGTCGGGGGAAGCGAGCGTTGCCATTTCCCAGTCCCCGCTCTCTCTTTCGATCGGCGTCAATAACAGCTCAACTGATTACGTAAGCCGTCTTGGCGACACGCTTTTATACACCATCGAGTATAAAAACAATTCAAACGTGGTGATGCAAAACGTAAAAATTCAGGCGAAGCTCGTGAGCCAGCTGTTTGATTTCCCAAAACTCCAGACCACCGGGTATTTTGACTCGCTCTCGAACACAATCCTGTGGTCGCCGGCAAACGAAAGTCAGCTCGCAAGCGTCCTCCCTCAGCAGGGCGGGTCGGTAACCTTCACGATCCCGACAAAAGACGCCTTCCCAATTCGGCTCTTGAGCGATAAAAATTACACCCTCAAGCTTCAAGCGCACATTGAGTCACCGACTGTGCCTCAAGACATTACCGCGGAGAAGACCGTTTCCATTGCCGCGATCGAAAATAAAGTTGCGGGGAAGATTGATCTTTCCTCCGCGGCGTACTGGCGCGACGCCGCCTCGGGTATTTTGAATGCTGGGCCGTATCCTCCGCGCGTGAATCAGCCGACGCAGTACACCGTGCATTGGAAAATTGTAAACTACGCGACCGACGCGACTGGTGTTAAGGTGTCGGCGTATCTTCAATCTGGAGCGCGGTTCACGGGGAAAGTAAAAAGCGTCGCGGACACCGCCCCCGTCTACAATCCGAATTCCGGTTTGGTTTCGTGGGACATTCCGTTCATCCCCGCCACAAAGGGCGTGATCAGCGCTCCGGCGGAGGCGATTTTTCAAGTCGAGGTAACGCCCTCGGTCATTCAGGTCGGCAGTCGCGTTACGTTTGTAGGGGAAGCAACGCTCGAATGGACGGACTCGTTCATAAACCGATCCCTTGTCGCTTCCGCTCCGTCGGTTGACACGTCGCTCCCGAGCGATACGTCCGCGACCGCGCTCGACCGGACGGTGAAGCCGTAGTGCCCCCCAGCCCCGACGGCAACGTCGGGGCTGGGGGATTTTAGTCATTAGGCCCGTGTCCCCCTAAACCTTTCTACATATACGCCCCGTATATGCTTCATACTTTTTGCTTTGTCTCGCTCGAAATATGAGCACTTCGTGACGAAAATTATAAGGGGACAGGTCTATCAAAATGCAAACCCCTCGCTGTGCGGCGAGGGGTCCGTTGTTTTTGGGCTGGCTATTTTTTCGCCAGCGTTTTTTTATTGTCGGGCGACTTCGTCACAAGCGCCCGATAGACGTTTTGGAAATCTTCCGAGCTTTCGGCCCAGAACTCCAGTCGCTCCGGCGGCGGTTTTGAGGTGTCCACGAGTAGGAATCGTTTCTCCGCGGAATTCTTTTGAACGATCCATGTTCCCTCCGCGAGGACGCGCTTGCCGATGAAAGCCGATGGGCTTCCGGCAAGGTGCGTCAGCACCTCGCGCATAGTCGCAGTCGTGTAGGGGGTCTTGTAGGCCGCGGTGTCCGCAGACGCCGAGACCAAGAAGACCGTTCCTCCCGCACCTGGCGCGTTGTTGTAGATCCGGGCGCCGGACTTCATGAGGTTGCAATAGTCCTCGCCTAGGCCTGCGGCCGAGACGAGGTCCATGAGGGGTTTCTTAGGCCAGACCTTCGCTGGAAGGTCGGACAGGGGCGGAGGAGGCGCTGGAATGTGGGCGACCGAGCTTACGAACGACGCCAACGTTCCAAGCAAGATTATGAGCAGAACCAAACCAAACAGATCGACTTTCGACTTCGTAATCATAAACAGAGTGGGAATACTGCGTTTTTCCCGACGATCAGCGTTTCTGCCACACGGCAGAACGGCATCGAGGAGGTTTCAAAATACTGGTTCCTTTATAGCAAAGTTTTTCCCGTTTGTCCAGACCCCCGTTGTGCAGACATTATCCACATCCCGATATTCACGAAGTGTGCTATGCTTTCCTTATAAAAATCACCATTATGAAAAAAACGCTTTTCTACATTGGTATTTTGTCTTTCGCCATCCTCCTTGGCCTCTCCATTGGCTATGTTCACGCCGGATGGACTGAACCGTCTTTGCCTCCTCCACAGGGAAACA
>CAYJRG010000058.1:0-4542 GCA_964372585.1 uncultured Candidatus Saccharibacteria bacterium | reverse complement strand
AGGCCGGGCTCATCGGATACCCGAGATAGGAGGCCGTCGAGCCGGCATTCACGACAAAATGCAATCCCCAGATGACGGCCCCGCCGAGACAAATAAATTTCTCAAAATTCCTCTCCGCGTGGTAGCCGATCTTGAGCGTCTGAAAAATCAGATACAAAAACGCCGCGACGACCACCGCCCCGCCCGCAAACCCCCACTCCTCGATGACCGCCGCCAGAATGAAATCGTTCGCGGGTTCAGTAAGGAATCCTAACTGAGTTTGCGTGCCCTGTCCATAACCCTTCCCCCAAAGCCCAGCCGAACCGATCGCGATCTTGGACTGGGCAACGCTGTAGTTGATCCCAAGCGAATCGCGCTCGGGGAAAAACACGCCCGTAATCCGCTCGCGCTGATACCCCTTCAAAAAAAACGTCCACATCAGGACGCCGATGACCACAAACACCAGAAACGCGAGCAGTACCCGTCGCGCGGGAAGACCGGAAAGGATGACGAACGAAAACCAAATGCCAAAGAGAATTGTCACTGAGCCGAGGTCTGGCTGGAGCATCGTGAGCGCGGCGGGGACAAGAAAAAATAAAAACGAGGTGAGGATGTTCGCCGTCCTCGCGATGCTCAAGTGCCTGCGGCTAAAATAGTTCGCATAGAGAAGCACGAGCACCGCTTTCGCGAGCTCGACCGGCTGAAACGTGAACGGGCCAACTTCAATCCAACTCCGGGTGTTCCGAATGACCGGCCCCGTAACATAGGTAACGAGGAGCAAGAGTATCGCGAGCGCGTACAATCCTCCAATGACCCATCGGTAGTTCAAAATGAGCCGCCAGTCAAAAAAATAAAAAATCGAGATGATTCCGATTCCAATGAGCAACCACAGAACTTGCAAAAAAAGCAGGTGTGCCGAAATCGCGGAGAGCACAACCAACCCCGCGGCCGCCAGCACTCCGACCGGAAGGAATAAGGAAATCACGGCCGCTTTGCATACGGGAAAATTTTTGTCGCGGCGAGGTCTGCGCCTTCGATCATGGGATGAATGATTGAAAATTTCTTTGTTTCGCCCGGGGAAAGATCGGTAACTTCCGTTTCCGATGCGCCGACGATTTGCCCCACACTGCCAAAGAATGTTCCGAGAATAGTAACCCGCGGCACAGAAATAATATCTTCGTTTAGTATGGCGCCCTCAATAAAAATTGTGCCGCCTTCGGCGCGCACCCCCGTGCCGCTCACGGTTACGGAGGGCGGGTTCTCGCCCTCCCCTTTTGAAGACACCCACTCCGCGCCATCGGTCGTAAATTCAATCCGGCTCGCATCCACCCGCGACACATTCGGAGCAAGGATGTATTTCATCTCGCCGGAGTAGATAAACGACGTTCCCCGAATTGATTCGAGCGCCACCCCTTTGGTGTCGAACATTTTAAACTCATACAAAAAATTCCGCGCCGCGTAGGCAAGATTCGGATTCGTAACTTTCGCGAGCACGCTGATGTGCCCTGCGTTCGGTTCAAGGATCAAAACTCCGTCCACAAGCTCGAGCGGACGGATGGGCTGGACGCTTGGCGAGCACACCCGCGAGCACGGGCCGCCGCAATCAACCGCCAGCTCGCCCTGATTTTGAATTGTATCGGAACACGACGGCACGGGCTTCAAAAAAAGGAAATACGCCGCGGTGGCAATCCCCGCCGCGGCGGCAAGATACGCCGTCCCGTAGATAAGCTGTTTTTTAACGCGGCGGGTCATGATAGGCAAATTATAGCACGCGACATTCCTCGCAGGAAATGAAAATGCCCTCAAGAAAGTTTTTCCTTCTTGGGGGCGTGTTGCTGATCAAGGCGCATCATGGTGTTTCCGCCGGATTCGGCTCGACAGAAGACGCCGGTGCCGATGAGGAATCGCCCTTAGTCGTAGCAGGCGGAGTGACGGAGGCGACGGGCGACTTGGGAATGGTGTCGGTGCCGGCGTTGAGCGCGGCCTGGTTGCTCCGCTGGATGGCGTCGTAAATCTCCTGGCGATGCACCGGCACGTGCGTCGGCGCCTGGATGCCGATCTTCACCGTGTTGCGGTCAATTTTGAGAATCTTCACAATGATCCGTCCTTCGATCTGCCCTCCGATGATGATGCATTCATTGAGGTTGCGGGATATTATAAACATAAGGTGAGGTATTTTGTGGGGGTTGGGAAGTAATCACTGCGCATATCCGCGCAGGAGAATTTCTGCGACAACCCCGATGAGCCGCATATGTGAAAATCGGTTTGAAAACCGCGCCGATCCTCACATATGCGGCCCGCATTGTGAATTAAACTGCGATTACGATTGCATATTCTGGGAAAAAAAGCAATGACGCGTACTCGTAACAGAAAAACCGCTATTCAACGGGTTGAATAGCGGTAAGGCCTCTTGGTATAATGAGCGCACATGACAAGAAAGCGGGTGGTGGATATTTATGCGCCAATTTCAAAAACGCCGGGGCGTTTTGTAAATTCTGTTCGGGAATTTAGTCCTCCCGGTCCAGACAGAGAAGAACCCGGGACGTTTAGAGTGCCCTTGTCCGGATACGCTCTTTTCGTTTTTTTTGCCGCCGCAATATCGTATTTTGAGCTCGCGTACCGGCTGTGGATTTTTAAAAACATCGATGGCGATTATATTTTCTCGGCGCTGTTCGCGCTTCCCGCCGCCGCCGTTTTCTTTCTCGTGTCCGTTCTTGCCTCGGAGATAAAAAACACAATCATCGCCGCAACCATCACCCTCGCTTTGACCGCCGCGTACGGCGCGCAACTCATCTATTTCTCCATTTTCAGAACCCCGCTTTCGCTCTACTCCTTAATCGGCGCGAAAGACGCAGCGCAATTTTGGGATGTCGCCGCCTCGGCAATACTCAATAACGGCATCGTGATTGCTTTACTCTTCGTTCCTTTCGTATCTTTGTTCCTCTTCCGCAAAAAACTTTTTCTATCGCAACGCCCAAAACCGCTTTTGCTCTGCGCCATAGTATGCATCGGCATCATAAGCTACGGAGTTTCAATACTTGGCGTGCGCGCGACCAATGGAGGGGATTTTTCCCAGTACGCGGTTTACTACAACATTGCCTCGCCGGAACTTTCGATGAGAAAACTGGGCGTGCTCACCACCATGCGTCTCGATCTTCAACGGGGCATATTTGGTTTCGAAGAGAACGGTAATTGGGATATCGCGGGGGCGCCATCGGCGCCTTCCCCCGTTACGCAAAAAGCCGCTTCGCCCGCGACGCACAACATGATGAACATTGATTTCGGCAACTTGATGAGCAATGAGCATGATCAAAACATCCTCGATATGCACGCGTACTTTTCTTCAAGCACGCCGACGAAAAAGAATTCTTATACCGGCATGTTCAAGGGAAATAATCTCATCGTGATGCTCGCCGAATCGTTTTCTCCGTACGCCGTAAGTCCGGAGTTGACCCCGACGCTGTATAAAATGTCCACAGAGGGCTTTAGGTTCAGCAATTTTTATAATCCGGCGTGGGGCGTGAGCACCTCCGACGGCGAGTATGTGCTCAACATGGGGCTTATGCCGAAATCCGGCGTTTGGAGCATGCTTAAGTCCAGCAAAAATTATCTGCCGTTTACCTACGGCAACCAATTCAAAAAACTCGGCTACGACACGAGAGCGTTCCATAACCACACGTACACCTACTACGGCCGAGACAAATCAATCCCGAATCTGGGCTACGACTACAAAGGGCTCGGCAACGGCTTGAAAGTAAAAAAAACCTGGCCGGAATCAGACCTCGAAATGATAGACGTAACCGCCGGAGAATACATTTCGACGTCCACCCCGCGCCGGCCGTTTGAAACCTATTACATAACCATGAGCGGCCACCTGGAATATAATTTTTTGGGCAACCATATTGCGGCGAAAAATAAATCTTTCGTGGACGCTCTTCCCTATTCCGAGGCCGCGAAAGCGTACATTGCCGGCAACCTGGAGCTGGAATTCGCCCTTGCCTCGCTTCTTCAAAAACTTGAAGCGGCGGGCCTTGCCGAAAACACGGTTATCGCCATCGTGCCGGACCACTACCCGTACGGCCTGCCAAAAAAATCACTGGACGAACTCGCCGGACACGAGGTGGAAAACAATTTTGAGCTGTATAAAAGCATTTTTATCCTCTGGAAAAAAGGAATGGAGTCGGCGACGATCGACGAACCCGTTTCAACCCTCGACGTCCTTCCCACGATCTCGAATTTGTTCGGTTTGGAATACGATTCGCGCCTGCTTATGGGACGCGACGTTTTCTCGGACACTCCGCCGCTTGTCGTCTTTGTGAACCGGAGCTGGATAACTAACAAAGAAAAATATAATTCAACAGTTTCGCACGATAATGCGGGAGAAAATGCCGCATACGAGAGCGCTATGAATAAAACAGTTGCGAATAAGTTTAAATATTCGAGAGAAATTCTTGAGACGGATTACTACAGGAAAGTATTTTCGAGGTGAGTCGAGGAGCATAAAAAAAAAAAACATCCAATGCAGGATTTTTTTATTAATCACCCACAGAGTTAAAATAGGGC
>CAYJRG010000057.1:1983-4571 GCA_964372585.1 uncultured Candidatus Saccharibacteria bacterium | reverse complement strand
ACAACCAAAAATCTCAACTTGAAGCCCCGAAACGCCTTGATGCGGAATATTATCACCCGGAGTATTTAAATATATCCGCAAAACTGTCAGATTCTCCGACACTAGATGAACTTTCTAAAAAAATCACTGATTTCGGTGCATATTCTCAAATGAATTTTATCGAATATGTAGAAAGGGGCACTCGATTTTTAAGGAATCAAGACGTCGGAGAAGTTCTTATCTCTGATGACGACCCAGTTTTTATTTCTGAAAAAATGTATGAAAGGTTATCGCTAAAATTGGAAGAAAACGACATTATAACACCGCGCGTTGGTACAATCGGTAATTCAGCGATTATTCTCAAAGAAAATATCCCGGCGAGCGCTAATCAAAATCTTGCACAGATCAAGCCGGACATAAAAAAGATCGATCCATTTTATTTATCAGTTTTTCTTTGTAGTTATTTTGGCCGAAGTCAATTCGAGAGATCGGCAACTGGTAATGTTCAGCCCTGGCTCAATTTAAGTCAGATTCAATCTGTAAAAGTTTTTGTTCCTACGGTTAGACAACAGCAAGAAATAAAAAGTATTGCCATTGATTCGCTCGAAGTTAATAAACAGTCAAATTCTCTCTACTCCCAAGCCGAAAATTTGCTTTTGGAAGAATTGGGACTAAAAGATTTTGAATCAAAGAACGAATTATGGAGCGTGGTTAATTTATCCGAAGCGAAAAAGGTAAATCGCATTGATGCCGAATATTTCCAGCCGAAATACCAAAAAGTTTTATCTTTAATTCGCGCGAATGGCGGAGTTGCGCTTAGTGAGCTAGCGACAATCAAAAAAGGCGTTGAGCCGGGAAGCGAAGCGTATCAAGAAGAAGGGAAGCTTTTTATCCGCGTTAGCTCTATTTCAAAAGATGGCGTTACAGATAAAGATCAAAAGTATTTAAAAAACGAGTTATATCAAAAATTAAAAAAAGATTATGAGCCGAAGGTTGGGGAAATACTACTTACCAAAGACGCAAGTCCGGGCATGGCGTATGTCGTAAAAGAACCGATTGAAGGGATTATTTCGGGTGGTGTATTGAGAGTTAAACTAAAAGAAGGTATTGAGCCGGAATATCTTGCACTCGTTATAAATTCTATTGTTGGGCAGTCGCAAGTTGAACGAGATGCTGGCGGTTCGATAATCATGCATTGGAAGCCAGACCAAGTAAAAGAATTTCAAGTCCCAATTTTATCAAAGCCAACCCAACGAAAAATCTCTGAGCTAGTGCAAAAATCCCACGAAGCCCGCAAAAAGGCAAAAGAACTACTCGATGAAGCAAAGCGCAAGGTTGAAGAGGTGATAGAAAAGGGAAATTGATGTTATTATATTCTAGTACGCCTTAATCGCGATTTGTTTCTAATGAAATGAAATGAAAAAAGAAATTTCCGCGGGAATTATCATTTATAGACGGACTGACGAAGGCCTGTAGTTTTTGCTTCTCGATCACGGCCACCAGTACGGGAATTTCGCCAAGGGAAAAATCGAGCAGGAGGAGGGGAGTTTGGCGGCGGCGCTCCGCGAGGTGCGAGAGGAAACGGGTCTCGGGAGCCACGATCTGCGGCTTGCGCGCGACTTCAAGGCGCACGAAAGATTTTATTTCAAGCGGCAGGGCCAGCCGATTTTCAAAATCGTGATTTTTTATCTCGCGGAAACGAGAAAAGCGGAAGTGAAAGTTTCCCACGAGCACGAGGGGTACGGATGGTTTTTGATCCGCGACGCGAAAAACATTCTCGGAAAATATAAGGACAGCCAGCGGGTGTTCAAACAGGCGTATGAATTTTTGAGGCCAAAACCTTCACGGGTTCACCCAGTCCATCCCCGCGCGGGTGCGCCGCGAGATGGGTTCAGGAAACCATCTGCCTCTTAACTCCGCTCCTCGACCTCCGGTCTCGGAGCGGCTATCGCGGCCGGATTATTCTTGAGATGAATTCTAAGTTCTTCTTTCACGACAATTCTATCGTCCCACGGAATGTGTTTTCCGCGGATGATCATGGATTGCTCCGCGCCCTTGCCTACTACAAGCACAATGTCTCCTTTCTCGCCGAGCGAAAGGGCTTTGCGGATTCCTTCTCGGCGGTCTTCAATGAGAAATAAATTTCTGCCTCGCGCCTTGCCGAATTGCTCGGCGACAACCGCAATGTCTTCTAAAATCCGCGCTGGATCGTCGTCGTACGGATCAACGTTTGAAACAACCACATAATCGGCCATGCGCGCCGAAAATTCTCCCATGAGCGCGCGCTTTGCTTTGTCTCTTCCGCCTCCTTCGGCTCCAAGGAGAATGATCACCTTCGCCCCGGGCCCCTTCATGGCTTGGGCGGTTTGAAGCACGTGCGTGATGCTTTGCTGTTCATGGGCATAGTCCACGATCACGGTGAAATTTTGTCCTTCGTCAATAACTTCCATCCTGCCCGGAATTTTTTTTAGTCCGGCAAGGCCGCGCGCGATTGCGGCATCGTCAATTCCCATAAGGCGCGAAATAATGATGGCGGGCAGGACGTTGTACACGTTAAACGCCCCGAGAATGTGTATCTCAAATTGTTCCTCCTCGATTTCAAATGTAAC
>CAYJRG010000057.1:0-1973 GCA_964372585.1 uncultured Candidatus Saccharibacteria bacterium | reverse complement strand
TCATCTGAATGTTTGTGGCTATGCACTGTGCTCCCGGCGAGAGCCCGAAAGTGATTTTTTGGTCTGCCGGAAAATTCAAATAGTACGCGCTGTGCTGGCTGTCGTTGTTCGCGATGATCGCGGTCTCGATGGTTTTGCCGCCGATGACTTTCCGCGGATGCCGCGAGAGCGCTTCAAACATTTTACCCTTCATGCGTTTGTATTCTTCAAAGTTTCCTCCGTGCGCCTCAAGGTGTTCCGGCGAAAGGTTGGTGAACACCGCAATGTCGTATAATACGCCGACCGTGCGGTGCTGTTGGATTCCTTCGGAGGTGGTTTCGATGACGCAGTGCGTGCATCCTTCTTCAAGCATCTGCCGGAGAAGTTTTTGAATCGTAAATCTCCCGGGCATCGTCATGTGATAGGTGTTCAAAATCTCATCCTCGCCGATGCGGATGTTCGCGGTGGTGATGACCCCTGTTTTGTATCCGCCGGATGTGAGGCACGACCAGATGAAATTTGCCGCGGATGTTTTGCCCTTTGTGCCGGTGATCCCGATGATCACCATCCGTTTTGCGGGGAAGCCATACCACATCGCCGCGCATCGTGCGACAAGGTAGTGGTAGAGGAGTAAGATCGGCTTCGGGACGAGACTTTTAATAAGGTTTTTCATTGTGCGCGCCGTGCGAGTAGTTCGTTTAGTTTTGGTGCGCCCGCTTGGATTCGAACCAAGGACCCCGGAGGTATAAGCTCCGTGCTCTAACCAGCTGAGCTACGGGCGCACGCTTGGCGGGCAGCCGCTAACCCGCCTGCCGGCAGGCAAGGCTACTGGCCCCGTTTACCGCGCCAAGATCATATCAAACTTTTCCATTGCCTGCGCCGCCTGCTTGTTGAAGCTGTTTATGGCGGTGACCTCGGAGTTGATTTGGTTCACGAGCCGCGTAACGTCGCTGTTTTTGAAGGATGCTCCGGCGAAGTGATCGTGAAGGATGTCGAGGAGTTGCCCGAGATACCCGCTGTAATTAATGAGGCGACTCACGAGCGCGAGGCGGTTCGTGATGGCGTCGAGGAGCGCCTGCCGCGCTTCGAGAGAATTAATTTTAGAAAGTGATTTTGTCATGGCGCTGATTTGGTCGGAGAGGAGCACCGCCTTATCTCGGATTTCCTGGCTCTGTCGTACCACGTCCGTCGTGATCCGTATTGCCTCCTCATAGTTTCTTTGTTTGTCGAGTTCGTTGATCTTGTCGAGGTCAGACGCAGATTTTCTTGACAAGTCTACGATGTTTTCCGAAATGGTTGCGCCCCGGAGGCGCGCGTCGGAAAGTTCTTGGGGCACGCGGCCCAAGGTATTCACAAACGCCGCCACTCCGTATCCTCCTCCGACGACGAGGATAAACACTGCAATCGCTTTTATGCGCCGCGAGTTCATTGATACCCAACTCTAGTAAATTTTTTGGAAAAATGCAAGAATTTCCGTAGTATGCGGGATTCGTATAGTGGCAGTACGGCTCTCTTCCAAGGAGCAAGCGCCAGTTCGATTCTGGTATCCCGCTCATTACTACCGGGGAAGATGGGTACGCTGACGACAGGGGTTCCCTGCCCGCCGTACTTCGCATGGCGAAGGCAGGCGGGGATTCCCCCTACCCGCTCACCCAATTTTGTGTATTTGTGTAACAGAATCAAGGGTTATTTTTGTACGGGTAAGGATGGTTAGAACTTGCGCTTAAAATCATTTACAATTAATAAAATTGATCTTCCGCTGAATGAAAAATCCAAAACTCAAATCAGATAAATATCGCAAAGCACGAGGCGGGTACGCTCGATTTTTGGACATCTATTGCGATCACTGCGAAAGCAAGGTCCTTGTGTATCAAAAGGATGGTCCCGGCGAACTCAAACGTCTGTATCTCGACCGGATAGTTTTTCCGGCAAAACTAAAATCTGACGTTGAACCTTCACACGCGAGAAAACACCAAAGGCCGAAAACTGGCTCT
>CAYJRG010000056.1:659-4576 GCA_964372585.1 uncultured Candidatus Saccharibacteria bacterium | reverse complement strand
GCGATCCAGCGAAAAAGGCACAAGCGAAGCATGAGAGAAAAACTGGATTGCTTCACTTCGTTCGCAATGACAAGCATGAGGGGTTACGTCAGAATGATTTGACAACCGCCGCGGGACTGCTATGCTTCTCGGTAAGCGAGAGGATGGTCCGTGTTGTTCCAAAGGTTGCTCCCAACAACCTTCCATACAAACCACCCCCCGCAACGGGTCTGCCGAGGCAACTTGGCAGACCTCATTTTTTTGTTTTTGCCATGCGGCGGAAGATTGCGTATAATCTGACCTATGCGGATTTCGGTCATAGAAATTCTAAAAAACGAAGGGAGTGAAGTCGAGCTCATCGGCTGGGTTCGCGCTCGGCGAGATCACGGCAAACTGGTGTTTATTGATCTTCGGGATCGGTCGGGCGCGGTGCAGGTGGTCTTCGGGCCGAACATAAAAGAATCCTCGGCTCTTCGTCTCGAATATCTCATTCGCGTGAAGGGGACTGTGGTGGCGCGGCCGCCCGCGATGGTGAACGACAAAATTCCCACGGGTCATTTTGAAGTCGCCGCCGCTTCGCTTGAGATTGTAAGCGCTGCCGCCGAATTGCCGATTCCGGTGGACGGCGATGGGTATGAAATTAACGAAGAGATGCGGCTCAAATACCGCTATCTCGATCTGCGGCGGGAACGGCTCAAAAACAATCTCACTGACCGCCATAACGTCATTAAATTCTTCCGGGACTATTTGAACGACCGGGGATTTTTGGAAATCGAAACGCCCCTTCTCACAAAATCCACCCCAGAAGGCGCTCGCGACTACATTGTCCCGTCAAGAATTCAAAAGGGAAATTTTTATGCCCTGCCCCAGTCGCCCCAGCAATACAAACAGCTTTTGATGGTGGCGGGAATCGAAAAGTATTTTCAGATCGCCCGCGCTCTTCGGGACGAAGACACCCGCGGCGACCGCCAGCCGGAGCACACCCAACTTGACATAGAAATGTCGTTTGCAAAACCGGACGATGTGATGTCTCTCGTCGAAGCTATGATAACGGAAATGATGCGGAAGATTTTTCCGGAAAAAAAGGCAAAATCGCCGTGGCCGAAAATTTCGTATCGCGAGGCGATGGAGCGATACGGCACCGACAAGCCCGACATTCGCGAAAACAAAGACGATCCGGATGAGGTTGCTTTCGCGTGGATAGTCGATTTTCCCAGTTTTGAACTGGATAAACAAACAAAACAAATTCAGCCGGTTCATCACATGTTCGTCCAGCCGCAGGATGGAAGCGTCGAGCTTATGGATTCTGATCCGCTCAAAATGGTAAGCACGCAGTATGACTGGGTGTGCAATGGGTATGAGCTTGCAAGCGGTAGCATTCGTATCACGAATCCGGAGCTCCAAATGAAGGTGTTCAAACTTCTCGGCATGAGCGAAGAAAAGGCGAAAAAAGATTTCGGGCATCTGCTCGAGGCCTACAAGTATGGCGCGCCGCCGCACGGCGGCATCGCGCCCGGGATTGACCGCCTGCTCATGATTCTTAAAAACGAACCGAACATCCGCGAGGTGATCGCGTTTCCGAAGCTCGGCGACGGCCGCGACCCGATGATGAGCTCTCCCGCGCCGGTAGACAAATCCCAACTCGATGAGTTAGGATTAGTCCTTAAAGAAAGAAAGTCCAAAAAATAATCTTTACGACTATGAAAAAAACATTGGAGCGGACGCTCGTGCTTTTGAAGCCAGACGCTCTTGAGCGAGGGATCGCGGGGGAAATTATCACGCGGTTTGAGCGGGTGGGGGCAAAAATTGTCGGACTTAAAATGCTGGTGTCAACAAAGGACGCGGCGCATCTGCACTATTCGGACGATCTTGCTAATCGCAGAGGCGAAAAGGTGAGGAAATTGATGGTAGAGATGATAACGTCCGGGCCCATCATCGCCATCGTGCTTGAGGGCATAGAAATCGTGGAGGTAGCGCGAAAAATGATAGGAGCAACAGAGCCGAAAATCGCTCTATCCGGAACGATCCGCGGAGATTACGCGCACGTATCGTTCAAGCACGCGAATGAGAAGGGGATCGGGGTGTTTAATTTGATTCACGCGTCCGGCTCTCGGCAGGAGGCGAAAGACGAGATAAGGGTATGGTTCAAAAAAGAGGAGCTGATTTTTCACGCTCCGGCGTACACGAAGTTTACAGTGAGGGAGTAGGGTGTGGAATGTTATGAGTGGAAAATACTGCGAATTAAGAAATCCCATTTTTTCTGTCATTGCGAGGAGCCCCGCCCCGACCGCGGTCGGGGCGGGGCGACGCGGCAATCCATTTTTCTTATTTTCTTATTCGCGCGAATAAGAAAATCTATTTACTTTGAGGCGGTGCCTTTTTCCGTTTTTTTAAAAAATTTCACGATAGGATCAAGCTCTCCATCAAGCACCTTTTCAATACTGTGCCATTTCTTGCCGATGCGATGGTCAGTGATCCGGTCGTCTGGAAAGTTGTACGTGCGAATTTTTTCCGAGCGGTCGCCGGTGCCGATCTGCTCCCTTCGTGACTCTTGACTCTTGACTCTTGACTCTTGACTTTGCATCTCATACAGCTTCGCCCGCAAAATTTCCATCGCCTTCTCGCGGTTCGCGTGCTGTGAGCGTTCTTCTCGGCACGAAATCACAATGCCCGTCGGTTTGTGCGTTACGCGCACCGCGGTTTCCACTTTATTCACATTTTGCCCGCCCGGGCCTCCGGTGCGGGAAAAACTTACCTCGATGTCATTCGGATTTATCCGCACGTCTTTCGGATCAACAACGGGCAGGATTGCAACTGATGCGGTGGACGTGTGCACGCGCCCCGATTTTTCGGTTTTCGGCACCCGCTGGACGCGATGTACTCCCGATTCTTGTTTCAGCGACGCATACGCGTCCCCTCCTTGGATTTCCGCAACAGCCGTTTTGTAACCATTGAGCGATGTCTGGTTGTAGTCAAGAATGTCAAAGTGCCAGCCGCGTTTCGCCGCGTAGCGCTGGTACATCCGCATCAAATCTCCCGCGAAAATCGCGGCTTCGTCGCCTCCCGCCCCAGCCCGTATTTCTAGAATGATTTTATCCATGAAAGTAACGGAGCGAGGCTCGCCCGTCCCCTTGGAGCGAGGCGGCCCGCTCCTGCCCGCACTTCTAAAATAACCTTGTTCATTGAAGTTTGCATATGTGTTGAATATGATATAATAAGCGTGTTGGTATAATACTCTGAAAACACATGGCGGATCAACCGCTCATATTAGTTGTGGACGACGAAGCGGCTTTCAGGGAGATTTTTGCCACAAAATTGGGAGCCGCGGGTTTTAGAGTTGAGACGGCGATAAACGGCGACGAGGCGATGGAAAAAGCAAAGACGCTGAAGCCCGCGCTGGTTTTGATGGATGTTAAAATGCCCGGCGTGACGGGAGCTGACGCTATGCTTAAAATGAAAGAAGACCCCTCGACCAGGGACATTAAAGTCGTGTTTTTAACGGGGCTCGGCGATCCGCGCGCGGAGGTGAAAGACGCTCCCGCGGCGGCCGAAAAGTTTTCGAAAGAGCTCGGGGCGGGCGGGTATTTGAAAAAGACAGACGACCTCGACAGTCTCGTGGATCGAGTAAAGTCGTTTTTAAAGTAACGACACGCAACCATGAACAAAAACATCACAGAGATACTTGCGGGGTTCGGATTTTCCAAAAAGGAGGCGGACGTGTATGTGGCGTCTTTTGAAATCGGCCCATCGGTGGTAAGCGGCATTGCAAAAGCGGCCTCGATGAATCGGAGCACGACCTATGTTATTTTAGACTTGCTCTCGAAGCGCGGCCTCGTGAGCATTGTGGAGCGGCGCGGAGTGAAAGTGTACAGCGCCGTTCCGCCCGAGCGGCTCATCGAACAGCTTGCCGATACCCATTACAACCTGGGCGTCCTCTT
>CAYJRG010000056.1:0-649 GCA_964372585.1 uncultured Candidatus Saccharibacteria bacterium | reverse complement strand
GTATGCGGAGCTTGTCGATGAGGCTCGCAACGCGCTTCCAAAGCTCAAAACAAAAAGATCGAGCGCGACAAGGCCAAGGGTTCAGCTTTTCGAAGGAGTGGAAGGAATGAAAACGGTATACGAAGGCGCGCTTACCTCGCTCGAAGTTGTCCGCACCTACGCCGGAACCAAAGCTTTGAGCGGCGAAGCATTGCCGGATCGGTATTACGATCGCCTCGCGAAGCGGAACGTTAAAATACGCGCGCTGTTCCCCGAGACATCCGAGGCGCGGGAATTTTCGGGGCAGGGGAAAGACGAGAACGGGAAGGCGTACGATTTTTCTCCCGACATCAGCGTCTACGAAAACAAAATCACCTTCGTCTCACCGGAAGAGAAGTTTGCCTTGATCATCGAAAGCCAGGAGCTCGCCGACGCGTTCAAAAAAGCATTCGATTTGTCGTGGAAGGAAACCCAACAGACTTCCAAAAAACCTCTCTATAAGACAGGTCTCACGCCGGCGTAGGGGATCTTTTTCTTTTCTCATTATTTTACAAACATTAAACATACTTACATTCTCAAGTTTGTAAGGATGTGTTTTTACTCTGGGCGCCAATCCATTAGACCTGTCCCTAATTAGCCCTTTCTGTTAAAATGGAGGAATGATAAACAT
>CAYJRG010000055.1:0-4612 GCA_964372585.1 uncultured Candidatus Saccharibacteria bacterium | reverse complement strand
TCCCCAGCCCCGACGGCAACGTCGGGGCTGGGGTTTCTTTTAGCCTTGCCAAAAACCGATGCGCCGATTATTCTAAAGATGTTCCTGTTTCGGGGTTTCTCTTGCGACCACAATGGGATTCCGAACGGTTGCCATAGTGCCACTCTCCCCGGGGCGTGCATTCTCTAGGGAGGGCTTTTTCCTATAATCTTCCCTTCGCGGTTTATATCGCAAGAAACGATCGTCGCTTACGATATAGGCTACGATGGCGTGGTTGGTCGTGCAACTTTCTTGAATCTTGACCAACACCAGCCCTTGCCCTTACACTACCTAGAATGCTCACCATCAGATTACAGCGAATAGGCAGAAAGCATCAGCCTGGATACCGCATTGTGGTTGTCGAGCGGAGGTCAAAGCTCGGTGGCCCGCCGGTTGAAGACCTGGGGTTTTATGATCCGTTTTCGAAGCGCGTCGGTCTCGACAAAGACCGCGTGCTCCATTGGATAAAAATCGGCGCCCAGCCAACAGACACCGTTCATAATCTGTGCGTGAAAGAGAAAGTTTTTGAAGCTCCGAAGCGTGCGGTTAAAATAAAGAAGAAAAAAACCGAAGAGAGCTCGCCCGCCGAAGCTTCGGTCTCGGCAGAAGCTTCCGTGGAGCAGGGGAGCGCGCCCGCGGTGGCTCCGGCTTCCGCCACTCAAGATGCTTCTGTTCCCGCCGCTCCCGCGGCGAAAGCGTAAGCGTGTATCGTGTAGCGTGTAACGTGTAATGCTGAACCGAAAGGTCGAAAAAGAAATTCGGAATCACCATGAATAATTCAGCCGATCAGGAGTTCTTGGAATATCTGATTAAATCCCTCGTTGATCATCCCGACGACGTGAAAGTTGACCGCAAGGTTGACGAGATGGGAGTTTTGCTTTCGCTCAAGGTGAACGCCCTTGACATGGGTCAGGTGGTTGGCAGGCAAGGAGCGACGGCGAAGGCCATTCGGTCTCTTTTGAGAATCGTGGGTATCAAAAACAACGCCCGCGTGAATTTGAAGATTGAGGAGCCGGACGGAGGCGCCCCGCGCCCCGCGCGTTCGGAACGGCCGAGGCAAGAGTACTCGGAGGCGTAATAGATTGGATGGTATTTTCAAGCCCCCCTCCGGCAATGGCCGGAGGGGGGCTTTGGTTTCCGGCCCGATTTTTGTTATTCTTCAATCATCGCCATGGACAAAGAAACATCGAGATATGCGCCGGATTTCTCGGGAGAATCGTGGTCGAAAAAAGACAAATTTCTTCTCAAGCCGTTTGCGACCAATCCCGAAGGATTGATCTCTGTGTTGAGAAATCTTCCTCCAGAGATCGTCGGGGCGCTCTGTTCCCGAGCGAGTCGCGCGTCCAACTCCCTGCTCCGAGTGCTCTTGAATGAATATCTGTATCCAATCATTCAGAGCGAAAACAAAGAACTTGCCAGCGAACTTGAGGACACCATCATTTTCCTGCGCGATAGGGGTTTCAAAAAAATTCTCAACAATCAACGCGCGCAGGCGTTTTATGCAAAGTGGCTTTCGCAATACGGCGATGACTCGATCGCCCAGCTCACGGGCACCCATGTTATTCTCTGGGGGATTTCTCAGGTAGCGATGAAATTTATCGAAGATCAGCGGATTGGCCTCGAGCCCATTGAAAAATCAACTCGATATGTAAACTTTGGGAACAAAATAGGGGGTCGTTACCTATACTATATTCCGACGCCGGATTTGGAAAAACTGGGTGTGCTCGAAAAATACCGAAACGCGCTCGATAATCTTTTTGATACTTACCTCTCGCTTCAGCCACCGCTTATCGAGTGGCTCAAAAAAACATTTGAGGAAAAAGACTCGGTGATAGAAAAAAAGGCGTTCGACACTCTGCGCGGCTTGCTTCCGATGGCCACGCTTGGACAGGTGGCATTTCGGGGGAACGCGCAGGCGTTTGAATATCTCGTCAATCGAACACGCAAACACCCACTCGGAGAATTTCGCTGGATATCCGAAACGCTCTGCGTTGAGCTCGAAAAAGAAATACCATCGCTTTTATTGCGAATACACGACGAGAAATCGGGGGCATATCAGTCGTACCTTGCGGGGAAAAGCGCACTCATTAGAGAGTTTATTGGAGACAAGAAATCAGGATGGCCGGGGAACGACATTGTTCCCGTCCTAAAGCCGGACGTGCGGCTCGTGGAATACGATCCTCGCGCGGAGGAAAAAATTCTTGCTTCGTTTCTTGCGCCAGAACTCCACTCGACGTGGGATGAGGCGATGGCGAGGGTGTCTAGGTATTCCGCGGAGCAGAAAAAGGAAATTGTCGAGCGGTATCTGCGCGGCAGGACTGAGCGATGGCAGAAAGTAGGCAGGGGATTCGAAAACTCGTATCTTCGCTTCGAGATTGTTATGAATATCGGCGCATACCGCGACATTCATCGGCACCGTATGATGACACAACAGCGTCAACGTTTTTCGTGCCATCATGGGTACGACGTTCCTTTTGAGCTCGAGGAGTCGGGCCTGAAAGACGCATTTGTCCGCGCGCTTGAGATGGCCGCGGAGCTTTTCTTTGAGATCGAGAAAAGCGATCCCGACCTTGCTCAGTACGTCGTGCCGTTTGCGTATCGAATGCGTTTCTGGGAATGGCAGAATTTCCGCCAGTTTTTTTGGGAAGCTGAGCTCCGCACCATTTCACAGGGACATCCCGATTATCGCGTGATCGAACAAGAGAAGTTCAAATTAGTGAGAGAGCGTTTTCCGCTCCTCGCTGAGTTCATGCGCGTGGACATGAATGAATATCATTTTGCGCGGAGGGGAACAGAAGAGCGGATCGCCGCAAAAGAACAGCAGATTATCGAGAAACTCAAAGGACGCTCGTTGTAGGAATGGTTTTTTGAGTTTTAAGGCGTATGTGCTAATATGCACCTATGAGAAAATCAAAGATATTCAATTACACTGCGATCTTTGAACCAGATAAAAAGTCCGGCGGTTTTTCGGTGACCATTCCCGCGCTTCCTGGTTGCATCTCCGAAGGAGAGACATTCGAAGACGCAAAAAAAATATAGAAGAAGCGGCATCGCTGTACTTGGAGACTATTAAAAATACAGGAGCAGAAGAAGGCAGATCCAGTTTTGTTATTGCTCCAATTGAAGTAAGAGTTTAAATCTGTGCCAAGGCTACTCCAGCTTAAGCCCCGCGAGGTAGAAAAAGTTCTATTCAAGCTTGGTTTTACGTTTGCTCGTCAAAAAGGAAGTCAAGAATTTTTGTTCGCGGCGCGATTGGCATTACCGTTCCATTTCATAATCAAAATCTAAAGAAGGGGACGTTACGGAGCATTATCAAAGCAACGGGCATCACCGTAGAACAATTTATTGACATATTAAAATCATAATAGACTCTATGCTATTTTTTCTGATATACTTTAATCACAATGAACGATAAACAAAACTTTTTAGCCGTCCTCCGCAAAAGCGTCTACGCGCCGGATTTTTACGCGGGACTGCCCGCAAAGCCATTTTCATGGAGCATTCGTTATTTTCTGACGCTCAATCTTATTTTGGCGATCGTGTTCACCGTTGTTTTCGGATTCAAGGCGATTCCGTCTCTTGTCGAATTTGTAAACAAACTTGGGCCGGCGATTGTGCAGGCGTATCCCGAAGAGCTGGAGCTTGTTTTCAAAAATGGGAAAGTTTCGTCGAATGTGATCGAGCCGTATGCTATTAAGTTTCCGGAGGAGTTTGTTCGCTCTGGTCAAAACGAGAACGAAGAAGACGAGCATCCCTTGCCCGATAACATGCTCGTCATTGATACGGGTGGTTCGTTCAATCTCGAAAAGTTTTACGAATACAAAACCGCCGCCCTGCTTTCTGGCGATACAATTGCTTTTGAAAAGGAAAACGGCCAGATTCAGATTCAGCCGCTCAAGGATTTTCCCGATATTACGATAAACAGGTCGAAGGTGTATTCGTGGGTTTCAAACATTGAGTCCTTGGGAAAATATCTTCCGCCGATCGCAGTTGTGCTTATTTTTCTTGGATCGTTCTTTGTTTTGCTCTTGAAGCTCATATATCTTCTCATCGCGGCGCTCTTGATTTTGATTATCGTGAAAATAAAAAATCTCCCCATCTCGTACAAAAAGTGCTACCAGATCGGTCTGCACGCCATCACCGCCGCCGTGCTCCTCTCTGCTTTTCTAAAACTCTTTTTGGGCGCGCATCTTCTGTTCATGGTTACCATCGTCACGCTCGTCGCCGCGTGGTTTAACCTCGCGGGGTTCAAAAAAGAATCGCCGACAGTTACTTCTCCTATTTCTACTTCTCCACGTGACCCAGCCCCTCCGGCGTCTGCGTCATGATTTTTTTCGTTCCCGCCCCCCGATCGCAGTCGAGGGCAGGCTCCAGTGGGAATCCAGAAATCTTGCCAAACCCGTCCCTCGATGTAAGAATGTAAAACGCCGGAAGGGTCGCATAGCGGTCTAGTGCACACGCTTGTTCCCGATTTGCCTAAAAATTCAAGCCCGCGTTAGAATTTTTAGTAACAAATCGCAATCCCGTATATGGCGGAGAGGTGCAGGAGTGGTTTAACTGGCAGTCCTGGAAAGACTGTGTACCGAAAGGTACC
>CAYJRG010000054.1:0-4665 GCA_964372585.1 uncultured Candidatus Saccharibacteria bacterium | reverse complement strand
ATGAGTCCGGCAGTTGCGGTGAGCCATGAGATGCCGAACGCTATGCCCGGCACCGCGAGCGGCAGAGGGATCAAGGTGCCCAAAAAGAGCAACCACCTAATCCCCTTTAGGTTATCTTCAACATAAGGAGCCGTGTAGGCAGCTCCCGTATTGACGCCTCCCGTTACCGCCGCAATGATTGTCTTGATCGCGAGCAGGATGTTGTCTCCTGTCGAGTTTGGACCCGTTGGGCCCGGTGACGCACCGCTTTGTCCGCCCGGTGCTGGCGTCGGATTTGTTCCGTTCATAACTGTTTTCCTTTTGGTTTGTGGTTTAGATCCTCTTCCATGGAATGAAGAGCAACAACAACCGAAGTGGGTTTCGCAGAACCCTTCTTACGGCGTTGTCTTGTTGCGCGAGCCACGCGGCCCATGCCAAGTGACGCCCCTCCCACGCCTGAATGTTGTTCTCCCACGCTTCAAGCCGGACATGCCACTTGGCGTTGAACTCGTCCATGTGCTCCTTGATCCACAGGCCCACACGCACCAGAAACTGGTGGAGCTTGTCGTCATAGAGCGTATCAATCAGGACATCGAAGTCCTCGTCCGTGGCCTGATCAAGCTCCATAAGGATGTCGCTCAATTTTGGATCATCCAGGATCTTTCCGAGCGATCCCGTTAAGCGATCTTCCTTGCCCTTCTCTGTCCACTCCTGAAGTCGGCGGAGAAGGTTCCGGTTTCGCTCATCCGGCAAAGCCAGAATCGCTGTGAGAACTTTCGGGCGGTGTTTTGCGAGCCACCACTCCTGAATTTTTTCAACCCCCTTTTCACCAATAGACTGCCGCACGACTTCTATGAGCTTCGGCACTTCTCGCGCGATACCCAGTACGTCGAGAGTGCCCCTTACCAAATCAAGTTGCGTATGCATATTTTTTTCCGATCAGTTGGGGCGAGATGGCGGCCCCAGCAGTTTTGTCGTTTCAGTGATCCCGGTGCCATCAACCGAGATTGTTAAGTGCTTGCTTCGTCCCTGCACTTCAAAAGGGAAAGAGCACGTGCCCTTTGTGTCTGTGATGCTACGATATCTTTTCCCTGTGTATTCGGAGACCGTAACGTCAACACCGGGAACACCCACGCACGCACCGTTCCCGTCTTTGTGAGACAACGCGGTGATTGTGAGAGTGTATTTGCCAGTGTCGTGTTCATGTTTCTCGACTTTGAGATGTGTTGGTCGCACCTTTGGCGGTTCGAGTTTCGCCTCTGTCCCGCGGAGTTGGACTTGTGCCTCCGCGAGTTCGGATTCGAACCTCACCCTTTCGAGTTCCATCTGCTCGACCGACTTAGGTTTCGGAATCTCGATGAGCGCCTGTGTTGCCTTGGACACCGCACCCGCCGTAGCACTCGCGTGCACGGCGATGTGGTGTCCGGCGCGGAGCCCGGTCAAAACGTGATTCGCCTCGCCAGATTGAAAATCCAGCAAGAGAGAAATGTCTTGCGGTGCGCCCGGAATTTTGATAACCACATCCGTCGTACTCGGCCAACCGCCCGGCCAATCCCCCGAAACGTTCACGTAGAGCGTCGTCGAGAAATTTCCCGAAGCATCGGCGACGAGACCGTCGAAAGACAATCTGATTGTTGCTGGATACCGTCTCCGATTTCTCGGATTTTGGCGATGTTGATTTTCTGCCATAAATTTTTCCCATATTAACTTGTCAAAGGGCGGTCGTTAAACTTTTTGAACCAAATGTCTCGAAACCCCTTTGTGTTTCCAGACATACTTTGAGAACACCCCAAAGCACTTAATTCTTAACATAGCTTTTTATAAAAGTCAAGTTTTGAGAGTTTTTTTACTTGACTGATTTAAACAACAAAGTTGAAATTTTTAGCTAAAAATTTTGATTCGGCAATTCTATTTTTGGCTCCGGCAACGCTCGGCAATCCGGCAAAAATATCCGGCAATCGTTGCCGGATTGCCGGATCAGCCATTGCCGGATTGCCGAGCGTTGCCGAGCGTTGCCGGAGTATTGCCGAACCCACTCTGACAAACAAAAATGTTTGTCAGAGGGCTTTTATCGGTTAAACCGAAAAACCCGCTCGTGTTGATAAATATAGGTTTTTTATTCTGACAAACATTTTTGTGTAAACAAAGTGTAAGCGCTAAACATTGGTTTTTTAAAGCACTTGTTTGTTGCTAAACTTTGTATTTTTATTGAAATCTTGGATTCTTGTCATAATATCCAATTCTGTATAGTTTATGAATAAATCTATATCTTTTTGGAACATCTGGATCACTACCAATATTTTCAATCCATTCCTCGAATTGTTTTCCTTTATTTCCAACAAGTTTTTTGTAAAAAAATGGAACTATTATATTTTTAAGCTGACCAAAATCCCTTACTATAAGCATAACCATTCCTTGCCGATTATAATTATCCTTTCTAATTCTTGGTCTATATTCATAAACTTTATTTTTAATAGAAAGGGATTCTTTCACGAGATTTACTAGTTCTCTATCTTGGGCGCTCATCGAGAGAATAAATGCCGGAATTTTAGGTTTGTTCATATCATTCTTTTTTCCTACTGTGCAGAATGAAAAACATCCTTCACCAGCAACAAGCCCCCTTATATATTCGTTACTTGGTTTTTTATCCATAAAATTTTGACTAGAAATGTTTGTCAGTGTTGGTTGAAAAACTTTCATAATTGTTTGCACGCTAACATTTTTATTATACAATAAAATCAATATGAAAGATAAATCTACAACAGGCAGACTCGGCGAAGACATTGCCTGTGATTATTTAAAATCCAAGGGATATTCGATAATTCGGCGAAACTATCGAGCTAAGATTGGAGAAATAGATATTGTTGCAAAATCGCCAGATCGAACGCTGGTTTTTGTAGAAGTTAAAACACTTGAAAAATCAGGCAATCCGGCAACCCGCCTATCGGACGGGCAAGCTCCCGAACTAGAGCCGGAAGATAATATGACAAGGTCAAAAATACATAAGTTCAAAAGGATCTGTGAACTTTATTTGACCCATTATCCTGAAAAGATAAACGAAAGGATGGGATGGAGAACTGATCTTGTTGCCATCTCGCTCGTCAAAGAAAATGAGCCGAAAATTAGGCATTATGAAAATATTTTTTAAATCCAAAGTTTCGCGCTTTACAACCGATTGTCGAAAAATCTAAAAGCCCTTATTTTTCAACGAAAGCCGGTTTTTCAAGTTTTTTTGTTAAACACCCTGAATTACGAAACTCCTCTTCTTGTCATCCCCTTGTCATCCCCGTGAAAACGGGGATCCAGAAAAAGGGAATATGGATTCCCGCCTGCGCGGGGACAAGCCTGGATTCCCGCCTGCCCGCTTCGCCGGAGCTTGAGCGAGGCGAGCGCGGGAATGACAAAAATGCATGATTTTGCGGGGTTTCGTAATTCAAAGATACAAACAACATTCGTATATTCGCATCGCGTATATCCTCTTTACAAAACACCCCAGTGGCTATACCCTAGTGGCTATTGGCTAACGTTCATATGAATTCACCAGAGGCAAACACAAAAGAAGGAATTCTCCAAAAAGAGTATGAGATCAGCATGCTTCTCGCCACCGAGGGAACACTCGACGCGGCGCAAAGCGTCCTCGGCCAGCACGGCATCGAGATAAAGTCCGGAGGCCAGCTTAAGAAAATTGCATTGGCCTACCCAATTCACAAAGCGATCCAGGCATACTTTGTTTTCTTCCGCGTGAGCGCTCTTCCTGAGAGCGTAAAATTACTCGAGGCGCAGTTGAAGTCCGGCTCCCTTGCGCTCCGATCGCTTATCGTGCTGTTGCCTAAAATAAAACCTCCGCGAGAGCGAGAGGACGACTTGCGGCGAGCGCCGAGAGTTTTCGCGAGGCGCCCCGCTCCGGCAAGTTACGATTCAGAAGTTCCGAAAACGTTAAGCAACGAAGCGCTTGAAAAGAAGATTGAGGAAATCCTCCAGTAGTGTCAGGCATCAAGTGTCAGGGGTCAGGCAAGACAGGCAAGAGAAGAAATTTAATAAACTTTCTTACTTGACACTTGATGCGTGACGCATGACACTTAATATATGAACCTCAACAAAGTCTTCATCCTCGGCCGACTCACCGCCGACCCGCAGGTGCGGCAAACTGCTTCCGGCATCAGCGTCTCGAGCTTCGGCCTCGCGACAAACAGAACGTGGACCGATAAAGCGGGCGCGAAACAAGAGGAAACGGAATTTCATAACGTCGTGGCGTGGGGCAGGCAGGCGGAAATCATCCATCAGTTTATGACGAAGGGAAGTTTGCTCTTGGTCGAAGGACGGCTCCAAACCCGTTCGTGGCAAGATAAGCAAGGCCAGACGCGGAAGACGACCGAGGTCGTGGCCGAGCGCATCCAGCTCGGGCCGCGGCCGTACGGCTCGGGCGCGCCGCAAGGCGGCGCGGGGCAGGCGCAAGGAGGCGCGAAATTTTCTGGCGGGCCATCTGCGGGCGGAGTTTCCCAACACCAAGCCGCGGCCGAAAAAGCCATAGCCGAAGAACTTCCGACAATCAACATGGACGAACCCGGCGCGGAGGAGATTAAGCCGGAAGACCTGCCATTTTAGCCTGTAGGGCTAAAATGGAATTTTCAATTATCAATTTACAATTTTCAAGCTCTGTCTGTCATTCCCGCGAAAGCGGGAATC
>CAYJRG010000053.1:0-5001 GCA_964372585.1 uncultured Candidatus Saccharibacteria bacterium | reverse complement strand
CGACGATACCCTCGAGAGTTATTACTTCGCGCGCGGCGACTAAAAGCAGTATCTCAATTCGATAATGGTTTGCCATTCCTTTAAGGTGCCGCTCCATCTGCTTCGCCGTTTTGGTTTTTTCCATGGATACATTATACACAACATACTTACATTCTCAAGTTTGTAAGTATGTTATCGAGGAACGAACAGGCAACCCATAATCATTGGCTTATTTTCATTATTCCAAACCCCTGCTATGATGACACCATGACACCAATTGTTACGTCGAGAAAAACTCCGTCGAAAGAAGCGGCGCTTGTGTTTTTTGTGCGCGACGGGGAAGCGATCGAGCGCAATCCTATGTTTCCGTCGCTTGAAAAAGACGAGCGAACATACGCACTCGCCGCGGCGAAACACGCGGCGCCAAAAGAAAACGAGGCAAAAACGCTCATCGCCCCGCAATCGGGAAGGAAATTGCTTTTGGTCGGCGTCGGGAAAACGCGGAACGGCGAAACTCAAAAAATCGCGCGCGCGCTGCGAGTCGCGGTACACATCGCCAAAAAAGAAAAGGCGCCGGTTGTTGCCTTTGCGGCGGAACCCGTCGAAAATAAAGCGAAAACAGCGCGCCACTACGAATCGCTCGCCGCGAGCGCGCTTATGGCGAACTTCGAGTTCGTGAAATACAAAACGCCGCCGGAGGGAGGATTTTCTTTCGTGAAGGAAATTGAGGTGATACACGGGCCGAATAAAACCATCGAAGCGGGCCTGCGGCGCGGGGCGACGATCGGCGAGGAGGTGAACGAGTGCCGTGAACTTTCAAACACGCCGGGCGGCGACATGACGCCGCGAGTTCTCGCCTCGCACGCCGCACACATCAGCGAGGGGACGCTGATCAAAACAACCATCCTCGACGAAAAAGAAATGAAAAAAATGGGCATGGGGGGCGTCCTCGGCGTGTCGCGGGGATCAAGCGAGCCGCCGCGGTTCATTGTGATGGAATACGCGGGCGGGAAAAAATCGGAGAAACCGATTGTGCTCGTCGGCAAGGGCGTCACCTTCGACACCGGCGGCTTGAACCTCAAGCCATCGAATTCCATTTACGAAATGCACATGGACATGTCGGGCGGGGCGGCCGTGATTCACGCGCTCCGCGCGGCCGCGCGCCTCAAGATCAAGAAAAATATCGTCGCCCTTGTGCCCGCCGTTGAGAACATGCCCTCGGGATCGAGCTACCGGCCCGGAGACGTGCTCCGCGCGATGTCCGGCAAAACGATCGAGGTGCTGAACACCGACGCCGAAGGCAGAATCATTCTCGCCGACGCGCTCTCGTACGCCAAAAAATATAACCCGTCCGTTGTGATAGACGTGGCGACGCTCACCGGCGCGGCCGTGGTTGCCCTCGGACAGCGCTACTCCGCGCTTTTCGCCACGGACAAAAAACTCGAGGCAACGCTCCGGCGCATCGGCGGAGAAACCGGCGACGCGGTGTGGCCCCTCCCGCTCTCCGCGGACTACGAAGAGGACATCAAAGGCACGTTCGGCGATGTGGCAAACAGCGAAAAAACCCGCTACGGAGGCGCGATCACGGCCGCCGTTTTTCTGTGGCAGTTCGTGAAAGACTCGTCCGCCGGTTCGATTTCAAAAAATTCCTACCCCTGGGCGCATCTCGACATCGCCCCGCGCATGACCTCAATCGAAGGCGAATACCTCGCAAAAGGCGCCGCCGGCGCGCCCGTTCGATTGCTCGTCAGATTCATTGAAGAAGCTTGAACTGCGAAATTTTACCTTGTCATCCTCGGGCTTGCCGCTTGAAGCGAGCCTCGCCAAGGGCGGGACCCGAAGATCCAGAATCCTAATTTTCAAAAACTCTCTGGATTCCCGCTTTCGCGGGAATGACAGAAGTGTTATAATTCCCGCATGGACATCATCGCTCACGGCCTGTGGTCTGCCGCCGCCTACGCGGGGACAAATAAAAAGCTCTCGAAAGGAAAAACTGCGCGCACGCTAAACGTTTGGGCGGGGGCCTTGTGGGGAATTTTTCCCGATCTTTTCGCCTTCACCATCCCGTGGATCTGGATCGGCATAGACCTGCTCCGCGGGGCGTTCACATTCCAAGAAATTCCCGGCCCGGCTTCCACGGAGCCTCCGCTCCCCGGCGCGTTCCCGATCTCGATTTTCAACCTCGCCTCATCGCTTTACAACATAAGCCACAGCGCGATTGTGTTTGGGGCAGTTTTCCTTGCGGTATGGGCGATTCGAAAAACACCTCTCTGGGAAATGGGCGGATGGTTGCTCCATATTTTAATTGACATCCCCACACATTCGTACAGTTTCTTCCCGACGCCCGCCCCCTGGCCGCTTTCACAATGGAAATTTTCTCACGGCATACAGTGGAATCGGCCGTGGTTTATGGTTTTGAATTATTCCCTCCTCGCGCTCATCTTCGGCGTTATCTATCTAAAACCACTCCTCTCAAAAAACAAGCGCGACGACAAAACAAGCGCCTCGTCATGACCAGCACAGAAATAATTTCAAAATTTATGCCGCCCGCGATGCTTGCGGTTTTCCTCGGCACGCTCATCTTTTTCGGAATCATCAGCGTCATATTGAACTATCACTGGACTTCGTATGGCATCAATTCGAAACAACTCACCCGCATTAGGCGCGTCTACTTCGGCGTTTCTGCTCTATTCGTTGCCGCTCTGGCTTTTATTGTAATTTCATATTTGATATGATCGCACTCCACTCAGACGAAAAAATTCTTCTTATAAAGCGCGTGTTCTGGCTACCGATTGCGGCACAAAGTGCAATGTTTCTCATTGCAGCAATCATCCCATTCCTTATGATTTTCATTTTTGAAGGGATGTTGCCGCAGACGGCACAGGAGTTTATCCGCGAATATCATGTCTCCGCGCTCTTTGTGGCCACGGTCTGGGCATTCGCGCTTTGGATATGTCTTTCGATTCGCTGGACGGATTACTACCTCGATGTCGTCCTCATTACAAACAAACGAATCGTAGATATTGAGCAAATCGGGCTTTTTAGCAGAGATGTTGCAGAAACACGCCTTGAAAACATACAAGACACACGCGTAGAAATATCGGGCTTTCTTGCTTCAGTGATGCACTTCGGGAACCTCTACGTTCAGACGGCAGGGAGCGCGAGGGAGTTTGCAATAAAAAACATCGGGAATCCCCACGAGGTAAAAGACCTCATTTCTCGTCAATGCGACGAGATCGCGGGCCAAGATCGCTCGCGCGGGGCATGAATGAACTTCGCAGTTAACCTTTCTCCACCCTCTCAACATACTCTCCTGTTTCGGTGTTGATCCGAATGACGTCGCCTTCATTCACAAAAAGCGGCGCGGACACTTTTGCTCCGCCTTCAACCATAACCACCTTGCTCCCGCCTTGGGCCGTGTTCCCCTTAATCGCCGGCGGCGCCTCGATCACCTTAAAATCCATTTTCACGGGCAAGGTTACTTTTATCACTTTGCCGGCAAACACGAGCGTATCCACCTTTATGTTTGCTTTCAAAAAATTTCGGGCATCGCCGAGCGTTTCCGCGGGAAGCGCGAACCGGTTTTTAGGATTCCCCTCCTCCGTGAACCAATACACGTCGCGATGCGCGTAAAGAAACAACGCCGGCTTTCGTTCTATTTCCGCTTCCTCAAAACTGTCGCTCCCCTGGAAGTTTCTGTCCAAAACTTTCCCCGTAATCAAATTTCGGATTTTTGTCTGCACAACAGCTTTCCGCTGTTGCATCCGGAGAAAGTTCATTTCGAGCACCTCGTATGGATTACCTTCCATAATGAAGAGCACTCCTTTCTTTAGGTCTGTGTATGCGAGCATTGGAACAGTATACACGCCGCGAGTTTTTTTTCAACTTCGAAAAACAAGCGCTGTGTTGCGACTCGATCGCAGTGCGTCAAGCACGCTTCCTCGCCGCGCCTGCCTGCGGGCAGGCGCGGCCGTGCGGATACGAGAAACATACTAGCAACGCGGACGGCACCCAGGGGTACCTTAATGGAACGAATCGCCCGGCAACTTTCTACGCCATGATTGTCGCGGGCGAGTTTGAATACCCGCCAACAAAGCGGAAGTGAAAGAAGAAAACACGGAACACAGACCCTCGGCCAAATCCCGAGGGTCTTTCATTTTTAAAAACATCACCTCATCTATTATCACTCCACGCCGGTCAACGGAAAAACGGAGACATCGGCGCCTCAACGGATTTTTTCGGCTTCGAAACGTATGCTTTTGATATTTGTAGCGCTATCAAACAATATCGCGATTCCATCCACATCCTTCGCGTCAAGCGCGATTTCTCCGCGTCCCTCATGCGCGTTATCATCGAGTGCTGGCCGCACTGGAGCTGTATTCCACGTCCATGTATTATTGGCGGCGTGAAGGCCGAAACAAAACGCGCCCGGTCTCCGTGTGTACGCGTCTTGGGAAGCGCGGTAGGGCATTTCTAAAATTATCTTTCTCACGTTGCCGACATTCTTCGGCTGTAACGGCCCGGACGCGTTGATACTCCGCGTAACCTCATGGCTGGGAGAAATGTTCTGATTCCAACACCCCGATTTGGTTTGCGCTTCGAATATGGTTGCCGGACTCGTCTCCGTTACCTTCTTGAACTCACTGCCCAAATCCAAAGGAAAAACCGCGGCGGCGTTGTGAGAAATAATCAAGTTCCCCGTTGCGGGAAACCCGGACTCGCGGGACGCGACAGCGCTGACGTCGAGAGAATAGGTTTTAAATTTACCTGACTGCGCCAGCGTCTCGCGCGCGACACGTGAACTCGAAAATTGGTCAGATACCGCCGGAGCCGGCGCGAGAATTGGTTTGTTGACAACAACAAGATACCCCGCCGCGCCGGCAAAAATAAAAACGATAATAGCCCAAGCCGCAGTTATAAAACCTTTTTGGTTCATTCTGTTACCGCCAAGATACCACAGCTGTGGAAAAATAGTAAGCCCCGCTCAAATGCGGTGTGTATTGAACGAAGTTTGAATGTATT
>CAYJRG010000052.1:0-5009 GCA_964372585.1 uncultured Candidatus Saccharibacteria bacterium | reverse complement strand
AACCCCTCACGCCCACGCGCTACCCTCAAACAAAAGCATCCGGCTGATAGCATTTTGGGAGACTTAAGCGAAGTGCAGCCCTCGGCATGGGTTTTGATTATAAGGGATAAAGCGGATACGAGGGCGAAGCGGTCTCCCAAAACGCTATCGGCCGGATGAGGCGTGAGGGGTTACAGCTCCGGCGCTTGCTCTTTATTACGGTTTTTACTGTATGTTTGTTTGAATATCTTATGGCTCTCAATAAAGGATTGAAACTCCGGGCTTCGAGTTGGCGGGATTGATAATTTCTTTTTCTTTGCTACCATTGTGATGGACAGGAAATTGGCGAAACTCTCAATAAATGAACGGACACGAGCTTCCGCAAGCCGCGACAGAAAAAAGCCCCGAGGAAAAAGACCTGGAGTTTTTTGACGCGCTCCGAAAGACTGCAAAAGGAAATCTTGTAAGCGCGGGGGCGAGCTTTGAGCTTTCAAGACAAATGATTGATTCAGGCGGTTCTTTATCTCGCGAAGAAGTGCGAGGGAAACATGCTCGGTATGACAGTTTTGCTTCCGAACTCGAGGGGTTGAGGATGAAAATGCGCGAAAAAACTCCCGAAGAAGCGGCCAGGCTTTTTTTAGGAAATTTCCCGGAATATATCTCCGGCGAGCTTGCGCATGGGAAACTTGATCACGCCGAAGGATGGCTGGCCGCAATCAAGCTTAGTCGGATGGGGGTCCTTATGAGGCCGGAGGAGGAAAGGGAATTTAATCCGGAACAACTCGAGAGGATTGATGATGAGATGAAAAAACTTGAGAGTGAGATTTTGGATGCCAAAAAGGAAATTGCATCAGAGTCCCCGGAATCGCTTTCCACTCGTTTTCTCTCCGATGTTGAAACATGGGTTGCAAATAAGGAAGGGGACAAATATCAAAACCACAGAATGGGCAGGTGGTTTCGCGGCAACCATGCTTGATATAGCGCGCGACAACATCGAACTTGTTATGAAAAAACCAGTCGGGGAAAGAGAGTTCGCCGAAGAGCAGATAGCGTATATTGAAAATAAAATCGGGGAATATGACGAGAGAGTGAAAAAGATAATCGAGAAAGAGCGCAGTTATTAGATGCCCTCCCCGAGCCATCATGCGGGCGCGGGGGTAGGGGGTAGGAATTAGTGATTGGCCATTAGGGTTTAGGGTGATAGATTAGAAACAAAAAAACCGGTTGCTGGCGCAACCGGTTTGCGGTTTTGGGCTGGACTTGCCCTTACCGAAGTCGTGGATCGAGCGAACTCCGCACGACGCGGAATTTTCCGTGCGGAGTTTCGCGCTCCAACTTGAGAAGTCGGATTTCCGGTCCATAGATCACCGCCGCGATGTCGTTGCTAAGCGACGATGTCGGGTCGGTGAAGTAGTCCCCAAGGAGGTCGTAGAGCGTCTTGAGGTTTTCACCCTCGAGTCGTTCCTTGTTTATCGCCATCCGCGATATCTCGCGGGCGGCGTCCTCGACGACGTGGTCCGAGATCGCGCCGCCCTCGCTTACGGAGTGAAGGTGGATGCCGGTCATATCAACTCGTTCCTGGACTTTGAACTCCTCATACCTTTCGGGGCCGAGGGCGTTCTTGAAGTCCTCTTCGAGTTTGAGTCCGCACTCCCAGAGCTCGCGGCGCTTTGGTTCCGCATCCGCTTCTAACTGGACTCGCCGCATGATGATTTTTCGCGCCTCGTTCGGCTCGAGATTATCAGGAAACGGCGCCGCGGCATCGATTTTCTCGTCGAGTTCCGCGGATTCTTTGTTCAGCGCCGCGCGCTGTGCGCGGTAGTCGGCGGTGATTTTCAGCGCCGCCTTGTCGCGGAGGGATGCTGGGAGTGGGACGTCTCTGTTGCCGACTCCCTTGGTCCATTCCAACACGTTGGACGCGGGGCGCCGGTGTTTCTGTGGGGCGATTGTCGCGGGTTGATCTTCTGATTGTGCTTTTGGTTTTGTTGGTTCGGTCTTATCCCTGGGCGAACGCCACCAGGGTGCGGTTGACCATACAAGCGCAAGCGCAAGAAGCGCGAGAACCGGAACTGTCATTCGGTATTTTTTCATACACCCTTTTGGTTGGTTGTTGCCGCAGGAGTGATTTTCTGCGGCGGCTGTGGGTATCCTACTACGCATTATCCACGAAGTCAAATTTTTTGCGCCCTAATTCATGTACATAAAAAGCCGCCCCTTTCGAGGCGGCCGTGATGGAAAACTGCATTTTTACTTACTTTGGCAAGACGATGATTTCAAAGAAGCCGTCTTTCTCGCCGTGCCCGTTCAGGTTCTCAAGGTTCGGCGCTACGCCGAACGCGGGACCGCTCAAGGTGGCTAGGTCCATAGTCCAACTGCCGACCCGGTAACCGATATACCGGCTGATGACGTCATCCGACGGGCTGAAGAGCCCGAGAGAGTTCCCCGCCACGATGGCAGTCATCTCAAACGGCGTTTCACGCGAGTTGTCTTTTGGATATCCCGTTCCGAACACGCGGTAGGCGTACGGCACGAGGTTGTTTGCGCCGCGTTTCCTTCGGGGCCTATCCTGGCCCGTCGGGAAACAACTGCCGGCAGTGTAGCCCCGGGCGGAAAAAACGTCAAGCGTTGCGACATGAACTTGGTGAATAATACCTTTTCCTGTCATTCCCGCCCGCTTCGCCGTAGCTTCAGCGAGGCGAGCGGAAGCGGGAATTCAGAAAAGCCATGGAAACAAAAAAAGTTCTGGATCCTCGGGTCCCGCCTCCGCAGGGCTACGGACGGGCAGGCAAGCCCGAGGATGACAACATACCATTATTCACCAAGCTCCGACATTTGCGTTGCCGCGCTTGCTATTTCTGCCGACATTCCTGTATGCTGGTGCAATAACTCTCGAAACCGAAAGTGCGATCAACGTATTCATGCCACTGCAAAAGAAACAGTATTCAATCGAGGTTGGCGGCAAGACGCTCACATTCGAAATTTCAAAACTCGCCGGACAGGCGAACGCGGCGGTGCTTGCACGCTATGGCGACACGGTGGCGCTCGTAACGGTCGTGATGTCGAAAAAGGACGCGACGGTGGACTACCTCCCGCTCAAAGTTGATTACGAGGAGCGGTTTTACGCCGCCGGAAAAATTATTGGGAGCAGGTTTATCCGGCGCGAGGGGCGCCCGTCGGACGAGGCGATCTTAGCCGGGCGGCTTGTTGACCGCGCCCTGCGGCCGCTTTTTGATAACCGCCTCCGGCGCGAGGTGCAGGTGGTGGTGACGGTGCTCGAAATTGACGAAGAAAACGAGCCGGAGTTCGTGGGGCTTATGGGGGCGTCGCTCGCGCTCGGCATCTCGGACATTCCGTGGAACGGGCCGCTCGCCGGCGTCGGCGTTGCCGAAATGGATGGAAAATTTGTGATCAACCCGACGAATTCCGAGGTAAAAAACGGCTATACGTTCGACGGATTTGTCGCGGGACTTGCGGATCGGATCAATATGATCGAGCTTGCCGGAGACGACGCCGACGAGAAAAAAATTATCGCGGGGTTCGCCCAAGCGCAGAAGGAAATAAACCGGCTCGCGGAGTTTCAAAACTCAATCATCGCGGAGATCGGGAAGCCGAAGGCGTTGGTGAAGCTTTCCGAGCCAGAGCCGGCGCTTGTTGCCGCAGTTTCCGAGTTTCTCAAAGACACGCTCGAGGGCGCGGTCTATCAGGGCACAAAGCACGCCCACATGAGCAAAATCAACGAGTTGAAGGATGGCATGTTCACTCACCTCAAAGAAAAATTCGATGTTTTCGACGGGAAGGCGGCAGATTTTTTGTTTGAGGACGCGATAAACGACCTCGTGCATGAAAACGTCCTCGAGCGCGAGCGGCGGCCGGACGGACGGCGGCTCAACGAGCTTCGCGCGCTTGACGGCGAGGTCGCGCTGTTCCCGCGCACCCACGGCTCGGGGCTTTTTATCAGAGGAGACACGCAGGCCTTGGCGGTCGCGACGCTCGCGCCCACGTCCGCCGAACAGATGATTGAGACGATGGAGACGACCGAAAAACGGCGGTTCATGCTCCATTACAATTTTCCGCATTTTTCGGTGGGCGAAGTTGGAGCGTCGCGCGGCCCCGGGCGGCGCGAGATCGGGCATGGAAATCTAGCCCGCAAGGCAGTGGAGCCGCTCATCCCCCCGAAAGACAAATTTCCGTACACCATTCGCGTCGTGTCCGAAATTCTCTCGTCGAACGGCTCGTCTTCGATGGCGACCGTTTGCGCGTCGGTGCTCTCGCTCATGGATGCGGGCGTGCCGCTTACAAAACCCGCGGCGGGGATCGCGATGGGGCTCATGATGGACCAGGCACCAAATCTCAAATCTCAAATCTCAAATCTAAAAACTTCTGAAATATCAGATTTTAGATCTAAAGATTTGAGATATAAGATATTGACCGACATTCAGGGGCCGGAGGATCATCACGGCGACATGGATTTGAAAGCGGCGGGAACGGTGGACGGCGTGAACGCTCTCCAGATGGACGTGAAGGTGAGCGGCATTACACTCGAGATGCTCGAGAATGCGCTTGCCGAGGCCCGAGACGCGCGGCTCGAGATTTTGAAGTGCATGGCCTCCGTTCTCCCCGCGCCGCGGCCGAACATTTCTCCGTTCGCGCCGAAAATCCGGATGCTTATGATCAACCCCGAAAAGATCGGAGCGCTCATCGGCCCGGGCGGGAAGGTGATCAACGGGCTTATTGCGAAGCACGCTTTGACGAGCATCGATGTGGAGGAAGATGGGCAGGTGTTCGTCTTCGCGGACACGGAGCAAAAGGCAGACGCGGCAGTCGCGGAGATTACGGCAATCACCAAAGAGTTCAAAGTCGGCGAGATTGTGGAGGGCACAGTGGTGCGGATCATGGATTTCGGAGCGATCGTGGACTTGGGCGGCGGCAAAGACGGCATGGTGCACGTCTCCGAACTCAAGGAGGGCTACGTAAAGCAGGTGTCTGATGTGCTCAAGCTCGGCGATTTCGTGAAAGCGAAAATTATCCGC
>CAYJRG010000051.1:0-5111 GCA_964372585.1 uncultured Candidatus Saccharibacteria bacterium | reverse complement strand
TCGCCATTCTGTTTTGGAGAACCGGCGTCGTTCCGATTCCAGCGATCGGAACGCCGCTGCCTCTCGCCCCGACGGAAGAACCAAGCCCGTCGGGGCTCCGAGAGCTTCTCAAAAATAAAGGTGCTCGCTCAATGAGAAAATAAAAAATCGTCAACTTCGCTCCTTGGTGCAGATGTTCTAATTTTTCAACTTTCCACTTTCAACTTTCTACCTTCCATTCAAATGCTCCTCGGCGAATACAATCACAATTTAGATTCCAAAGGTCGAGTTGCCATTCCCGCAAAGTTCAAGGAAAAACTTGCCGGAGGGGCGATCATCACGAGGGGTTTGGACAACTGCCTTTTTATGTTCGCGATGAAAGAGTGGGAAAATCTCGCCTCGAAACTCATCGCCCTACCGCTTGCGCAATCAAACTCGCGGGCGTTCTCGCGGCTGATGCTCGCGGGGGCCATGGACGCGGCGCTTGACGCGCAGGGGAGAGTGCTCGTCCCGGATTACCTGCGGCAGTATGCGGGCCTCAAAAAACAAGTAGTCATCACCGGCCTCTACAACCGGATAGAAATCTGGGACACGGAGAAATGGCAGGAGTATAAAAAGAAAACAGAAAGCGCGTCCGATGAGATAGCGGAGAAGTTGGGGGAGTTGGGGATTTGAAAAAAAATTAAAGATCAAATATCAAAAATAAAAAATTAAGATAAGAAAAATCTTTTTGTTCTTATTCCATATTTTTGATCTTTAATATTTAATTTTTCATTTCCCCATGCACGTCCCCGTTCTTTTAAAAGAAGTTTTGGAGTATCTCGATCCGCAACCCGGGGCGTTCATCATTGACGGAACGGTAAACGGCGGGGGACACGCGCGAGCGATCATCGAAACCATCGCACCCGGCGGAACGTTTCTCGGAATTGATTGGGACGAGGACATCCTCGAACGCACGAAGCGCGCGTTCGAAGCCGAGAAAAAGAAAAGTGATGCGTCGCTCATCTGGACAGTCGGGAACTATGCAAACATTCCCGAAATCCTTCGAGAAAAAAAATTGCCGAAAGCGGACGGCCTACTCCTCGATCTCGGATTTTCTTCCGAACAGCTTGAATCGTCGGGCAAGGGATTCAGCTTTATGAAGGACGAGCCACTTCTCATGACCTACGGCGGGGGCGAAACTTCCGCAAAAGAACTGTTGAGGAGTCTCACCGAGAGGGAACTCGCGAAAATAATTTTCGAGTTAAGCGGAGAAAAGTTCGCCCCGCGGATCGCGCGGGCAATCAAAACCGAAGGGAGGAAAACAAGAATCGAAACCACCGCCCAGTTGAAAAAAGCAATCGAGAGCGCGGTGCCGAAAAATTATGAGCGCGGGCGGATTGATCCGGCAACAAGAACCTTTCAAGCCCTGCGCATCTACGCGAATTGCGAACTCGAAAATCTGGAACACGCGCTCGGCTCGCTCGGAAATGCGCTCAAAGAAGGCGGCAGAGTGGCAGTCATCAGCTTCCACTCACTCGAAGACCGGATCGTAAAACAAAAATTTCGGGAACTCGCAAAAGATACAAAGCTCGAGATACTCACCAAAAAGCCGATCGAGGCGAGCGCCGAAGAAATAAAATATAACCCCAGAAGCAGATCGGCAAAACTGCGAGCGGCAGAAGTCCTAGCCATTAGCGACTAGGGTTTAGCCGCTAGTGGCTAACCCCTAAACCCTATTCAAATGACCTTCATCCAACCACATAAAAACAAAAATATATTGAACAGATTTTTAGCATTGCTCGGGATATTCACAGTCCTCGGTTCTTTTTCGCTGGTAATGCTTTATAATAAGCTCGTCAATTTCGACCACGGGCTTTCTCGGATGAAAACGGAGTTCGCGGACATCCAATCCCAAAACCTCGCGATGAAAGCCAAAGTGTTTAGCATCATCAACTCTGCCGACCCGAAGACGTTTGGCGGACTTATTCAAGAAAAAAACCCCGAATATCTAGAGATACGGCCCACATGGTCATTCGCTTCAGACTATTAATCGCGGGCTTGCTTGCCGCATATTCATTTTTACTTTTTCACCTCTACGAGTTGCAGGTTACGAAGGGGGAATACTACCTCGCGCGAGCGCAATCGCAATACCTTGCCTCGAGATTTTTAAACTCCGAGCGGGGGATAATTTACTTCACCGACAAAGATAACAACCTGTTTCCGGCGGCGCTCAATAAAAATTTTCCCATAATTTACGCCGTCCCGAAGTCCATTGAAGATCCGCAAGAGGCGGCGAATACGCTCTCGCCCATCCTCGAAAAACCGGCCGCGGACCTCGAGAAAATATTTTCGAACACAAAAGAATCCTACCGCGTGCTGGTGAAAAAGGCGGATTCTGAAACAACAAAAAAAATAACCGACGCGAATCTGAAAGGCGTGTATGTCGACATCGAACCGACCCGCTTTTATCCGCTCGGAAATCTTGCCTCACACCTGCTCGGATTCGTGGGTCCCAATAAAACCAGCCCGCGGGAGGGCGGCCACTACGGCGTGGAAGAGGCATACGACGGCATCCTCTCTCCAAAAGGAACCGCCGACCCAATGCCAGAAACGAAATTCGAGAAGACAGAGCCCGGCTCCGATCTCACGCTCACGATTGATTTAAACATCCAGACCGAAGCGGAAAAAATTTTGACGAATCTGGTGTCGGCATACAAAGCCGAGAGCGGGGTGATCATCGTCGCCGATCCGAAAACCGGCAAAATACTCGCGATGGCCAGCGCGCCGAATTTCGATCTGAACTCATACCAAAACTACGAACTCAAAACATTCGTCAATCCGGCAACCCAACACGTCTACGAACCCGGGTCGGTGTTCAAGGCGCTCACGTTTGCCGCCGCGCTCGACGCGGGGAGCATAACTCCCGAAACCACCTACATGGACGCTGGGCGCATCACGATGAACGGAAAGACGATCCAAAATTATGATTACCCCACCAAAGGCCCCCACGGAAAAACCACTATGGCGGAAGTTATCGAACACTCACTGAACCTCGGCGCCGTTTTTGCGCAGCAGAAACTGGGGCGGGAACCTTTTTTGAAGTACATGAAAAATTTCGGCGTGGACGAAAAAACAGGAATTGACCTTCCGGGCGAAGCGCGCGGAAATCTGAAACAGCTGAATCCAAATGAGCGCGACATCGCCTTCGCGACGGCCTCGTACGGTCAAGGCGTGGCGCTCACGCCGCTCGAACTGATAACGGCGATGTCGGCGATCGCGAACGGCGGGACACTCATGCGGCCGTACGTGAATTCGAATCTCGAACCAAAAGCAATTCGGCGGGTGATCGGCAAAAAAGCCGCCGAGGAGATTACGCAGATAATGGTCTCGGCGGTTGACAAAGTAAACATCGCAAAAATAAACGGCTTCGCCATAGCGGGCAAAACCGGAACGGCCTACATTCCCGACTTCAAAAAAGGCGGCTACACGACGGACGTTGTCACCACCTACGTCGGCTTCGGCCCGGCAAGCGATCCGCGATTTATCATTTTGGCGAAACTGGAAAAACCGGAGGGGGCGCCGCTCGCAGGCACGTCCGTAGTGCCCGCGTGGAGAAATCTCGCGCAGTTCGTGATCAATTATTACGACATCGCTCCCGACCGGCTTGAGAAAAAATAATAAAGCGCACCGTTTCGCATCATTCGCATGATTCGCACATTCGCATCGCTCTCTCTCCGCTGGATCATAAAAAAACTTGCCCAGCTCACGATCTGGAAATACCGACCGGGTATCATCGGCATCACCGGCAGTGTGGGGAAAACATCGACAAAGATGGCGGTCGAGGCGGTGCTCGGCGGAGAGCGCAAGATTCGCGCGTCGAAAGGAAATTTAAACAACGAGCTCGGCCTGCCGCTCACCATTTTGGGAAATTGGAGAGGGGGCGACTTCAAGCTCGTGAGCCGCGAACAGCCGCCGGGAACCGCGCGCCTGCGAAAACTGTTTTTCTGGATCAAGGTGATTGTGGTTTCAATTTTTAATGTGATTTTTTCGCGCCGATCGAGCTACCCGGAAGTTTTGATTCTGGAATACGGCGCCGACCGCCCGGGCGACATTAAATATCTCCTCGGCATCGCCCGCCCAAACATAAGCATCGTCACGGCGATTGGAGCGGTGCCCGTGCACGTGGAATTTTACGGCAGTTCGGAAGAAGTGGCGCGGGAAAAAAGCCGCCTCGTGGAATATCTGCCGGTCGCGGGCATCGCGATACTAAATTCCGACGATCCCACGGTCATGAGACTCCGGGAACGGACGCGAGCCCACATCACCACCTTCGGCTTCGGCAAGGAAGCGGCGATGCGCGTCACGCGCCTTGAGTATCGCTCCGACATAAGCCGACCGCTCGGCATTTCGTTCAAACTCGAACATGCCGGTAACTCCGTACCCGTGCGGCTCGATGGCGTGTTTGGAAAGCCGACCGCCGCCGCCGCCGCGGCGGCGGCGGCGGTCGGGATCGCCTTCGGAATGAACCTCGTTAAAATTTCCGAAAAACTCGCGGGCTACCGAACGGGTGCTTCCCGCATGCAGATCGTTCCGGGAATACATGAGACCTCAATTATTGATGACTCCTACAACGCAAGCCCGCTCTCCATGGAAGCCGCCCTCGACGCCCTAAAACACATCCCCGCGAAACGCAAAATCGCCATTTTAGGCGACATGCTCGAGATCGGCGACTACGCCGCGGACGAGCACGAACGGATCGGCCGCCTCGCGGCAAAGTCCGCGAACATGCTGATCCTCGTCGGAGCGCACGCGAAGTTTACAGCCGAGGGCGCGCGGAAAGCGGGCCTCCGCAAAAACAACATACACCTTTTTGAAACGGCGAATGAAGCGATGGGACCCACGGCGCACGCGCTCCGCGACGGAGACCTTATCCTTGTGAAGGGTTCCCACGCCATGGAACTCGGCAAAATCGTGGAAGAAATAAAAATGCCTGTCAGCAAAGATTTCGGAGGGTTTTTCTCGCAGTATGCGTAGACCCCTTTTCCCTCAAGTAAAATTGAGCTATGATGCATCCGATGCCGTCATCGTCTAGCTTGGTCTAGGACGCGGCCCTCTCACGGCTGAAACTCGGGTTCAAATCCCGATGGCGG
>CAYJRG010000050.1:0-5189 GCA_964372585.1 uncultured Candidatus Saccharibacteria bacterium | reverse complement strand
ATCTAGATGGCCGCCTCGCCCCCCCCTTTCGCCGCGGCGCGCAAAAAGGGCGGGGCTCCTCGCAATGACAAGGGGTGTGAGGGGTTACGTCGGTCTTTTTGCGATTGCGATCCTGTGATACTCTTTTCATCATACATGAAAAAATCCTTGTTGATCGCCGCGGCGGGGTTAGGTTTCGTGATAGTCGTGGCGAGCGTACTGCATGTTTCCCTTGCGAAAAAATTTGCGGCGGAGCGGGACGCAATAAGCGCTACCATTGGCCGCACCAATCCCCCGGAACTAAGCGCCTCCCGCATTGACCCGCCCGCGCTCACCGCCGCGGCATATCTTTCCGCCGTCATACTGCCCGACGGGCGCTTGCAAATTCTTATCGAAAAAAATATGGGCGAGCGGCTCCGTATCGCGAGCATTACGAAGCTCGTAACGGCCATCGTAGCCGTGAAAAACTATCGAGCGGAGGAGAGTATCGCAATTCCGGTCGAGGCCTTGACCGATAGGGAAAACGCGGGGAAACTCAAGGCTAGTGAAGCGTTCTTTTTCAAGGAAATTCTCTATCCGCTCCTTATAGAATCTGACAATGGCGCGGCGCGGGCGCTTGCCCTGCGGATGGGCGATGAACAAACATTCGTCGGCCTCATGAACCAAGAAGCTCGAGCACTGGGGCTCGTTGACACGCACTTTGTAAATTCCACAGGCCTTGACCCAGACCAAAACGCGGAGGGAAATTATTCCACCGCGAGCGACGTCGCCAAGCTCATCTCGGCGATTGCGCGAAGCTATCCCGACATCTTTGGCGTTATGGGCATTCAGGAGCATGACCTCTACGCAAACTCGGGTGTGTTTCACCACCATATGAAAAATACGAACCGGCTTCTTGGTGAACAAACTGCGCTCAAAATTCTGGCGGGAAAAACCGGAGAAACACCGATGGCAAAAAAGAATCTGGTTGTTGTAACCGATTCGCCCGCGGCGGGCGAATACATGGCGCACGCCGTCCTCAATTCCAACGACAACTTCGAGGACATGAAAAAACTTTTGGAGTGGGCTAGGGAAGCAGGGTATGACTACTAGGGTTTGGGGGGGGTTGGGGGATTAAAATTTCTTGTACCCGAGTGGCTAACCCCTAGTGGCTAGTGGCTATTTCTTCAGTTTCAAAATAATCCGCTTCTCGGCGGGTTTTACGGAGTCAACGGCAAACGCATATTCTTGCCCGGGCACGAGCGCGAGCTTCATCTCATCCTGCCCGCCGAATTCCGAGATGTGAATCAGGCCCTGCACGCCCGCGTCGCCCAAATTCACAACCGCCCCGAAGGGATTTAATTTATACACCCTGCCCGCCACCGCCTGCCCCGCCGCGTATTTTTCTTCAATCTTTTCCCACGGGTCGGCCTTGAGCGCCTTGAGCGAGAGGAAAACCTTGCCATCACGGATGTCCACGATTTTCGCCTTGAGCTGGTCATTCACCTTCACAATTTCTTTCGGGTTGTCCACAAGCCGGTGGTCCAGTTCTGAAATGTGGATCATGCCCTCGATGTCGGGATTATCCGCGAAGCGCACAAAGACGCCGAAGTCCGCGATGCCGGAGACGAGCACGTCTATCGCCTGCCCCGCCGCGTATTTCGCAAGAAGTTCCTTCACGTTCGCGCTTAAAACTTCGCGCTCGGAAACGATGATCTTGCTGGTGCGCGGATTGACGTCTATGATTTTCGCTTCGAGTTCCTGCCCGATAAATTTTTTGAGTTCCTCGGCGATTTTCTGCCGGTCGCCGTCGGTCACGCGGGGGTAGTGGTCGAGCGAAAGCTGGGAAACGGGGAGAAACGCCTTGAGTTCGGAGTTGGGAAGACTGGCCATAAGCCCACCGGCGTTCACCGCGAGGATTTTTACTTTCACAATCTCTCCGGCTTCGAGGAGCTCCCTTGCCTGTTGCCACAATTTTTGCTTGCCCGCCTCGGCGAGCGAGAGCTCCACATTTCCGCCTTCGCCGTCGAGCGAGAGCACCTTTGCCGGCACCTTGTCCCCGGGCTTCATGTTTTTGATCACCTCCCGCGCGTTTCCCACCTCCACGCCGTAGACGATGCCCATGCCAAACCTGCCTAAATCAAAAAAAATCTTGCGAGGCAACTTTTTGATGAGCACCGCCTCAACCACGCTCCCTTCTTTCGGCCACGCGCCCGCCGAAAACTCCTTTTTGAGTATCTCGATGAGCTCGTTTGCCGATTTGGTTGCATTCGCAGTTTCCTGAAGCATGGGAGTGATTATATAGGAGGAGCCGCCGTTTTTGCAAGGGGCGTTACAATAAATCCCCCCGCCCCGACCGCGGTCGGGGCGGGGGGATACGATACAAAAACACTCATTTTTTCTCCGCAAGACGCTTCTTGACCCCATCAACAAACCCTTGCACATACGGCTCGCTGGTTACTGCGAAGTCGGATATCCGCTTCCACTTGATGTCAATGTATTCATGAGCAAGCACGTTCCGAAGCTTTACCGCCTCTTCGAGCTTTTCGGCGACGACTACTTCAAGCGAGAAGTCGCGCACTGCCTGCCCCACCGCATCGCGGTAGGTTTGCGGAATTGGTCTTTTCGCGCTCCCCACGATAATTTTTGAAATATCTACAACAGCATTCACAATATTTTCAATCCACCGCTCTATCTCATTTCTTTTTCTAGGTTCATTTTCAAATTCACGAAGCGTGAACTGCCGGTACACGGGGTACAATCGAATTTGCTCTTCGATAAACTGGATGTCGCGCTCCAAGGATTCTCTGTCCTCTGGACTCAAAGACTTCGAGCGCTGGGCGACTTCATACACTCCATGGGCAAATTGTTGATATTCCTCTGCCATATTTGTTACAGCCAGCATGAACTTGAGCCATATTCTCCTGTCTTTTATGACGAGAGGTGTGCCTCGGAGGGCGGAGGCGGCAATGCCCGCTGGGGCTCTATTCAAAATAAGCATGTCCACATTATCAGTGGCGAGGAGTTTTACAATGTCTCCGCATATCTCTGCCTCCTGCGGATATTCACGATCAATTTCTTCCCACTCAATAGAACGCGTGGAAAGCGGCGAAACGTAGACAGCGATGTCCCAATCCGAAGATGCGCGGGCTTCCCCTTTCGCCCGCGAACCAAACAGGTATGCAAACACAACATCGGGCCGTTCTTTGAAATATGTTACGAGTTTTTTTATGGATTGTTCGTTCATGCTTTTTATGATAGCACAAAGCTCAAAAGTCATGTCATCGCGAGCGGGGCTTTGGATTTTTTGTCATTGCGAGGAGTGCGGCCGACGAAGCAATCCAAAATAAAATGCCTAGATTGCTTCGGCGTTAGTGCGCCTCGCAATGACGGAATACTTGGTATATTCGCGTATTAAAAAAAAGAGCGCCGGATGCTTTCGCATCCGGCGCCGTGATTAGTTGCCGACTCGCGCAGAGTGCGAGTCGGCCAAATGAGCAGCTACCTCTGGCGATAGGGAGAGCGCCTTTTTGCTTGCGGCGCGCCCTCCATGATGCCACCACCGGCGCCGCCTGCGTTAACGGCCTCGCCGCCTCCGCCGCCCCCATCGCCGACTGGAACTGTTGACTCGATAACCGGCGTTGGGCCAATCGCCGGATACGGCCGAAACATCCGCCAATAGAATATCACGTCATACAGTCCTGGCAGGAGTGTTATCGTGATGATTGGATTAAGCTCGCCCTGTGCCACATCGGCGGCTCTGCAGTTCTCCTGAACAAACAGAGTTTTCTCCGCTCCGAGAAACCGCCAACAAGCATGGCTCGCTTTCTCGTCCTCCGTCGTGAAGGCCTGAATACGCACCTCCACAGGAGAATCCCCTCCGGAGTTTTCCACTCGGAGTTGGAGAGTTGGCGACTCGCCGAATCCATTGTAGCTTTCCGCCTTTACAAGGACATCCGGAGACCCGGGTGACGCGGTCGCCTCGTAGAAGTCGCGGATGTGCGACGCAAGCCGCGTGCCGTCCTGCGTAATCGGAACCTCGATACCCTTGCGAATATCAATGATCCGCTCCCCCTCTCCGCGCCTGCGAATAACGAGGTAGCCAGCCACCCGATCTCCTGTGTAATACGACGGAAAATACACTATTCCCCGTCGGTTAACCTTGAGATAAACTTCCTGGACTGTCCGACCCGACTCATCCACGAGAATGAGCCGAGCGCTGAAGATGCCGGGGATAGATACCGGCACTTGGTAGTTGAGGAATAGTTCAATTCCGAGTTTCTCTCCCAGATAATACACTCCGTTGGTCTCCTGGAAGAACATCGTTGAGGCGCTCCCTTGAAAGAGCGTGTCTCCCTCCGCCGACGCGTATTCAAGATAGAACGAAATGTAGTCCAACGGGTTTGCAACCGCCGGGCTCAATTCGTTCGCGCTGACAAGTTCCCTCAAGCGGTCAATGCGCACCGGCCGCTCCCTGACCACCACGGCGATTTTCGTATTGCCGTGTGTGGGAAGAAGCGAAGCGGAATACACCGAGCCGCGGATGTTCGAAACCTGCTGGACCGCGTAAGAGCGGAACGCGCCCTGCGAGGTAAGCATGTTCAACTCGGGTAAGGGACCAAGCTCCCTGCCCAATGCCGTAGTCGCCGTCACTATGAGAGCGAAGATGAAGGTGAAGAAGAATTTGATGTTTGTTTTCATATCTGTGTTTTCTGTGTTTCTGTGTTTTTGTTTTTCTGTCGTTGCTGGTCTTACTGTTGGTTTTGGAACTGCTTGAACTGGTCCGGCGTGGCGATGTTGGTGCCCACTATTGGAGCCAACCTCACCGAAGCGGTGTAGTACGCCGGTTGTTGCGCTTCCGCAGTCGCGGGCGCTGTCGGCTGTGCTACCGCCTCTTCCGCCGCCGTTTGTGCCTGAGGCGTTTCCGCCACCGACACGGGTTGAGGTTCGCTGCTGTTTCGCTTGCCAAAGATGGCAAGCCCAATAAGAGCGGCGACGCAAAGCGCCACCGCGCAGAGAAATAACTTTCTCATAGGTTCTAATTACCGTTTATCGTAGTTTGTTGTTGTCAAAGAAGTCCGGAAATCCAGTTTCCGAACATGCCCGAAATTCATCATTTCGAACAACACGAGGCAGGATAGCATGAGGCAAAAAATAAGTCAAGCCCGGCGTTGGTAACCCCTCACGCCCACGCGCTACCCTCAAACAAAAGCATCCGGCTGATAGCATTT
>CAYJRG010000049.1:0-5289 GCA_964372585.1 uncultured Candidatus Saccharibacteria bacterium | reverse complement strand
TGCAGATTCGCCACGCGGCTCAACTCACCTACGAAAACCAAAACACCGAGCGCGACGAGTACCGCGCCGAAAACATATTGAACATAGAGGAGCCATTTTCCCATTTTCTGAATGAGCGATTGCGCCTGACTTGTGAAAAGCCCGACGAGGAGAAACGGAATGCCGATGCCGAGCGTGTATGCAAGGAGGAGAAAAAACGCGCTCGAGGGGTTTGTGGCGGCAAGCGTGAGAATAGCCCCCAAGGCGGCAGACACGCACGGCGTCCAACCGACGGCGAAGGCCGCGCCGAAAACGAACGAGGTGAGATAGTGCGATTTAAACCGTCGCACGCTGAACTTGTGCTCGCGCTGCAGAAAAGACGGCGTAAAAAGCCCCAGAAGAAATAAACCAAAGGCGATGATGATGACCCCGCCGATTCTTCCAAGCCAGATTTTCACGTCGTAGGAAACGGTGAGTAGAACCGTTTGGAGTAGAACTCCCACAAGCGAAAAAACAACCGAAAATCCGAGCACAAAAAAGACGCTTGAGAGAAAAATTTCCCGCCGGCGGTTACTTGGCTCGGTTTGATTCGGCATCGATTGCATGTGGGCTAAATCCGCTTATTAATTTCGCTCATATACCGGGTCTCGTCCCAGCTGTCGAGAAACCTGTCGGGCCGGGTGCCGTTTTTCAAAAACACTTTCGTGTGCTGATACGTGACGCCGAATTTCCGCGCGAGAGCGACTTCGTCCGCGTCCGTTTCGTTATCGTCAAAGTTCACCCGAAAACCCACAACGGCGCTCGTGCCAAGATTATTGAACGCCGATTGCATTTTCGGAAACTCCGCTTTGCACACCGGACACCAGTTAGCATAAAAATACAGCACAACAAGTTTTCCGGATTTTGAAACGGCCTCGTAATCTGCTGTATTGAAACTAATAAGCGGCGACCGATTTCCCGCCAAAATTTCCCCATCATACATCACCCCATCATCTTTCGGTATCCGACCTGTGCTGGACGGCGTGGCGCCATGATTCGCGGGGTGCTCCTCCGAGGGCGAGGAGGTGGCCGCCGTTTCTCCGGGGACAGCTGGAGATTCCGGCGCTCGAGCAAAAATCAAAAAAGCTCCAAGGACAATTATGCACAGCGCGGCAATGGCGATGAAGAAACCGTTCATGGAGCCATTATACCATAAAATGTTTATCGCGGCGCGGCGGACGCGGGTAACCCCTCACACTCCTTGTCATTGCGAGGAGACCCGCCCTTTTGCCGGCGCGGCAAAAGGGCGGGGCGACGCGGCAATCTAGATTGCTTCGGGCCGCCCTGCCCGCAGGCAGGCAGGCTCGCCCAGCACCAGTTTTTTCCGAAAAAACTGGTGCTGGGCGAGCAATGACAGAACGGAGTTTAAATCAAGCTGGTTGTAGGGGCGTGAGGGGTTACGGACGCGGAAACTTTTTCTGCTTCGTCGAATTTCATGGAAAGCACTTTTGATGTGCCATCGTCGTTTAAGGTAATGCCGTAGAGCACATTCGCCACTTCCATGGTGGCGCGGTTGTGCGTGACGACCACAAACTGGGTTTCTTTTGAAAATTCTTTGAGCATATCGCTGAAACGCTTGGAATTCCGGTCGTCAAGCGCGGCGTCAACTTCATCAAGCACCAAAAAAGGCGGCGGGCTTACGGAAATGAGCGCAAAAAGCGCCGCGATGCCGACCAAACTCCGCTCCCCACCCGAGAGAACATCGAGTGAGGTGATTTTCTTGCGCGGGAGTTTGAGGTCTATTTCTACGCCGTCTTCCTCTACCTCCGGCTCCTCGCCGCCCGCGTCTTCGCGGGCGGCGGGAGATGCGGCCTCTTCTCCCGCAACCGCTTCAAACGAGGCGGGGGTCGCTTGCGGCCGTATCACTCGGAGCTTCGCGCGCCCGCCGCCGAACATCACCGCGAAAAACGCACTGAACTCTTCGTTTATTTTTACGATGGCAACTTCGAATTCCGATTTTATTTTTTTATTGAGATCGCCGATGAGCCCCCGAAGATCCGCCACGGCTTTTGTAAGGTCTGCGGATTCTTTTTCTAAAAACTCGTACCGCCGGGCAGTCTCCCGCGCTTCCCCGAGAAGCGCCTCGTCAATCGCTCCGATGCTTGCAAGATCGCCGCGTAGTTTGAAAATCCTCTTCTCGGCCTCGGCGAGCGCATGAGGAGAGCGGGCCGCCTCGCCAAGGCGAGCCTCGCCCAAAGCAGCGGGGCGGGGCGGCTCGCCGGAAGCGCTTTCAAACTCCCGCGCGTTGCGGCCGGCCTGGGCAATGTGGCGAAGCAGTTCTTCTTCGCGCAGTTCAAGCCGCTGGCGCTCGAAGACGCACTCGCGGTTACGATTCTCCCACGCTTCGATTTTTTTCCTCGCCGCTTCCACGCCAGAGACGGCATGTTTGAACGCGGAATAAAACTCTTCCTGATTCGCCTCGAGAGATTTTTCTTCGTCGCGCAGGGAGAGTAAGTCTTTTTTTATCCGCTCTAGGTTTTTTGCCAGCGCATCGAATTTTTCTCTGAGCGCGGAAAATTCAGGAGTCCGCCGCGCCGCGCCGTCGGCATCCTCGAAAAAAGAATTCATGTCTGCGATGATCCCCTCGATCGCCTCGCGGATGGTGTCGGCATCGCTCTCAAGCGACATCTCGAGCCGATCCCGCACCTCTTCGATAAAGTGGGTCATGTTAGCCGCGGATTGTTCGCTCATCCCCGTTGCCTTCTCCGCAAGCTCGAGCTGGGCCTCAATCCGGGCCGTTTCTTTTTCCAACCCGCTTCGATTCTCAAGCAAGGCGCGAATGTCTTCTCTGATCTTCAACACCCGCTTTCGCTCTTCGGGCTGGCTCGCCTCGATCTTTTTCTGCGCATCTACAGCCGCGTCTCGCTCTTTATGGAGCGCACCAAGCTCCTTTTTCTGGGCTTCCATCTTCTCCGCGACTGCCGCCATCTCAGATTTCAAGGCAGCGCATTGCGTTCCAAAAAAATCGTTCTCGAGCGTTTTCAGTTCCTCCTCGAGTTCGCCGCGCTTTTCCCACCGAGAAGTTTGCCGCCTTAGCGAACGCAGGTGCGGGAGAATTTCTTCAATCAAGACCCGCGCCTTTTCCAAATTCGACTCGCTGTTTTTGAGCCGCCGTTCGGCGTCGAGTTTTTTTATCTGATACTCCCGCAGTCCCAAAATTTCCTCAATCATCTCGCGCCGCTCATGCGGGCTTGATCGGATGAACACATCGGCGTTCCCCTGGGTAATCACGACAAGCCCCCTCGACCCAAGCCGCGCCTTCGCGAAAAAATCTATGAGGTCTCGGAGCAACATCTCCGCCTTGTTCAAAAAATAGCGGCTGGTTCCGTCGCGCGCGATCTGGCGGGTTATCGAAACCTCGGCGGCATCAAGCGGAAAAAATTTGCTTTCGTTTTCGAAGTGAAGAGTTGCCTGGGCTTGCCCCATGCGCGGCCGTTTCGGCGTGCCCGCGAAAATGAGGTCTTCCACTTTCGATCCTCGCAGATTTTTCGCTTCCCGCTCGCCTAAAAGCCAGCGGATGGCGTCCACGATATTCGATTTCCCCGAACCGTTCGGCCCTACGATCGCCGTGATCCCGGCGGGAAAATTGAACAAGGTTTTTTGCGCGAACGACTTGAACCCGTTCAGTTCCAGCCGCTTCAAGACGTGAGGCATAAACAATTAAATCAAAAATAAAAAATCAAAGATTTCCGCCAAAGGCGGATCCGCCTCGGGCGGAAAAAATAACGAGTCCCATGGAGCGGGGGGTTCCCTATTTTTGATATTTGATATTTCATCTTTGATATTCCTTGAGCGCATTTTTCGCCGCTTCGACTTCAGCTTCCTGTTTCGACGCGCCCGATCCTTCGGCAATTAGTTTGTCTCCGAAGTACGCGCCGACTCGAAACATCCTCTTGTGGGCGGGGCCGGTCTCCTCCAAAACTTTATACGAAGGCGTCACCCGCAATTTTTCCTGAATAATTTCCTGAAGCTCGCTTTTTGAATCTTTATAGCTCTTAGTTTTCACAACTTCGTCGAGGCGCGCCCACACGAAAGCCGATATGAACTTTCGGGCGGCCGGCAGGCCTTGATCCACATACATCGCCCCGATCACGGCTTCCACCGCGTTCGCGAGAATTACCTCGCGCGCCTTGCCGGTGTCCTTCCGCTCCCCCCGCGACATCAGCATAAAACCGTCCAAACCAATCCCCTCGGCAACCTGCGAGAGCGCCTGGGAGTTCACGAGCGCGGCGCGGAGCACGGTGAGCTGACCCTCCTGATAGTTTGGGAATTTTTTGAAGAGTTCGTGGGTTATGACAAGCTCCAAGACCGCATCGCCCAAATACTCCAGCCGCTCGTTGTGCGGCAGTTTCCAGTTCGGATATTCGTTCAGATACGACCGGTGAGTAAGCGCCTCGATAATCAAATTTTTATCTTTAAACACGACTCCGATTTTTTTCTCGAGCGCGGCGGTGGTGGGTTCCATAAGATGTTATTTTTCCGCTCCGGCCTTCTCCGGGGGCGAGTTTTCGTCTTTTTTCTTTTCTTGTTTTCTGTTTCCGGCCTGCTTGTACACCGTTCCCAAAACGCCGTTCACAAATCGGGGGGCGTTCGGCCCGCCGTAGTTTTTCGCGATCTCAATCGCCTCGTTGATGGCAACCTTCGGCGGAACTTCCTCTGGGTCGGCATAGAGCAGTTCATAGAGCCCGATGCGCAGAATGTTCCTGTCTATAACGGCGATCTTGTCGAGCGGCCACTCCGGCGCCGCCGTAACGATAATCTTATCTATCTCCGCGAGATGCTCGGCGATGCCCTTCAAAATTCTCCACGCGAACTCCGGCTCGTCAATCCCGGGCGCGAACTCCTCGAGATTCCGTTCCAGTATCGCCGTGAGGTCGTGTTTCTTGTTGTAAAAGTCCCACTCGTAGAGCGATTGGAGTATGACTGTTCGGATGAGATGACGGGTGGCCATTGCGTCTAGAATATAGAATGTGGAATATGGAATGTGGAATATGGAATGCGAGGTTCAGGACAAAGAACTATTTTCTTAAAGAGCATATTTGTTAAAAATTCAGTGACCGCATTCTAAATTCCAAATTCTATATTCCAGATTCTGTGCCGCGCTACTTCCCGCACTGCCTGCATGTCCGGTGGGCGAGCTTCGGGCCGCCGCAGTTCGCGCACACAAACGCGCGCTGTTTCTTGAGCGCCAAATGCGACCGCCGCCGCCCCACCTTGCTTTTTGAATGATGTTTGACTGGTACGCCGCCCATAGGTAGATCAAAAATTAAA
>CAYJRG010000048.1:569-5336 GCA_964372585.1 uncultured Candidatus Saccharibacteria bacterium | reverse complement strand
ACCCCGATCACATGTTACCTCATGATGAGGATTTTGGCATTTCGTAATTCAAGGTTTTTTAAAAATGGCGCCTCGGACTTTTCGTCCAAGGCGCTTGAAAATGCTTTACCTTCTGTCCTCAATCTCGCGCTTTACGTATGTACGATAATTGATCCAGTTAGTCCCGAAAAGCCCGGCGAGTTCCTGTTCATTCGCTTCAAAGGGCGAACCCTCGAAACTGATTTGGGCAACTCGCTCCGAAATGAACAAGGCTTTCTCTGAAGGCAATTCACCCCCAACGTGTAGCATCCACCGAACCCCTTTGGTTTTTTGATACTTCCGAAGGTCGCGCAACTCTTCGGGAGTAAGTTTTTGCTCAATGGGGTAGCGCGCGAGATTTGTGGCGTAATAGTGGCCAATCTCGTTCGTTTCCTCATTTAGAGGACCAAGTTTGGCCGCCGAACGGCCAAAAAAGGCTTCCGTAATGGAGACCCTCCTCACCTCGTAAATCGGGTTTTGTTGCCGATAGAGGTAATTAGAGGCGACCAACCATTGGTTGCTCCCGGTGAGCGAGCGAGGCAGATCCGACATGTCCATGGGGTCCCACAAACCCGCGCGTCTTTTGTGTTCATGGAAACGCTCTTCGGATTCCTTGGGATCCAATTCATCCGCCAACTCGCCGGGCAGAGAGTAATTCTCCCCAACCCGACTTGCCCGCGGAACTGAGCTCCCATTCGGGAGTAGGGGTGGGCTATCCAAAGCCGGCCCCGTGACAGAATTTCTGAACTTGCCGACCAGCAGAAGGAATAGGCCAACAGTTACAGCAAGAATCGCTAGTGCGATGATGTATCGGAATTTCACATTTCTCCTTTTTAGTTTGCCGGGAGGCACAGTGGTTCGGGTGAGACCTGAAAATAATCAAACCCGCCGCCGCTTGACTCGCTCCTTGCGTCTTTGATGCTGAACACCACATTGGCAGGTATTCCGTTCGAAAGGTGGGCAGCGCCGTTTGATTCAATCCTGAAATTCCACGTAAAATGGCGACTAAGCCCCTTGCCGTAGGAACACGTGTACTGGAGCACGTTGGCCGACCTGCCGACATTTCTCGCATAGAGTTCAATCGGCCCGCAAGCTTCAACTGTTCGAAGCAGTCTGTCCGTGGAACTGATGCGATTACCAACACTATCCGGATTCCAGTAAATTCGGTCCGGGCTTATTGAAATCTCGTTGGTTACGGCATTCCACGCGCCGCCGCGCCCGATTGAGCTGACTATAATCCTCTTTGCCCTGAGAGGATCAAACACCCCGCCGCCAGTCTGGCGGTAGAAATATTGTTCAACTATTCTCCGTTGCTTGTCGAAGAAAACCGTCCGCGTAAAAACCAGCGAGAAGTATTTGAGTTCCACTGCCTCGGATCGGGTAGTGGCCCATGTCTTCTTTACGAAACCCACATCCTGTTGATCCTCGACCGAGGACGTAGCGCCGATTGGGAAGGTATCGGTAATGTCCGCCCGCCCCCAATATGAGAGAAGGCAGCAAACTAACACCACCAACGCTAATTTTGTCTTCATAATATATTAGGGCATAATGATGCCCGTTTTGTTGTCAAAGAAAACGATGTCGATCCATGCCAGGAGGCACAAATCGAGAAAACTGATGTAGTTTCGCTCGTATGCACACACGCGCATTGAGCGTCGTTCGTCTGCATGTATGATACCAAGTTGCTTGAAAAAGTCGAATTTTTATGACAACATAGAGGTCAGTGATCAAATCCCTCTTGATTAAATCTTTAAAACATGGCGCAATCGGTGTTCTCCCAACCGACACGATCTATGGAATAGTCGGGAGCGCGCTTAGAAAAAAAACCGTGGAGCGGATCTATGCATTGCGAAAAAGAAACCGGAAAAAGCCGATGATCGTGCTCATCGGTTCGGTGGCGGACTTAAAAAAATTCCGCGTTCGCCTGCCTTCCGCCCTCCGCCCTCTATTTTCCAAATACTGGCCCGGAAGGGTGAGTATCGCCCTCCCGTGCCGCTCGAAAAAATTCGAGTACCTCCACTGCGGGACAAAAACAATCGCATTCCGCCTGCCCGCTCCGGCATGGCTAATGCGCCTGCTCAAAAAAACCGGCCCGCTGGTCGCCCCGAGCGCAAACATCGAAGGAAAACCTCCCGCGCGGACAATCCGCGAAGCAAAAAAATATTTCGGCGGTGGCGTTGATTTTTATGTGGACAGAGGGCGGATAGATTCGAATCCCTCCGCACTCCTCAAAATTGCCGCGGATGGTACGATTCGTGTTTTAAGAAAAGGCGGGAAGGCATCGGCCCCACGGGATATGCTACAATAAGCCAAAAGGTCGGCACAACAGAAAGAACAAAAAAACAAAATCATGATGGAAGGAAAAACGTGCGGATGTCCCTGTCACAAGGGCGCCGGAGGATGGATCGTCGCCATCATAGGATTAGCGTTCCTCCTGCAAAATTTTAACATCTTAACTCCAGAAGTCGTAAGTATTATCTGGCCGATCGGCGTCATACTCCTTGGACTCAAAATGTCCTGCCGGTGTTGCGCAGGAAATCACGAGATGATGAAATAGGAAAGTAGAGGGTGGAATGTAGAATGTGGAAGGTAGAAATTTGTCTAAACCCCGCCGCCCCGACTTAGGTCGGGGCGGCGGGGTTTAGAGCTAGAACCCATGCTATAATTACAAAAACATGGTAACCACCGGAGAGCTCAAAAAATTTTTCAGAGGAGAGGTGCTCACCGACCCGGGGACGCTCGAGCGATACAGCCACGACTACTCGATCTTCGAGGTGAGACCCCGAACCGTTGTCTATCCAAAAAACAGCGAGGATCTTCAAAAGCTCGTGAAATTCGTTTCGGCAAAAAAGAAAAGCGGGAATGACGTATCCATCACCGCGCGATCCGCCGGAACGGATATGACCGGCGGCCCCCTCGGCGAATCCATCATCGTCGATTTCACGCGGCACATGAACCGGATTCTCGAGGTAGCGGAAGACCATGCGGTCGTGGAACCCGGGGCGTACTTCAGAAATTTTGAAAAGGAAATCGCTCCAAAGGGCCTGCTCTACCCGCCCTACCCCGCCTCAAAAGACATCTGCGCCCTCGGAGGCATGATTGCAAACGATTCGGGCGGCGAAAAAACGCTGGCGTATGGAAAAACGCACGACTTCGTCCGCGAACTGACGGTCATCTTAAGCGATGGCGAGGAATATACTCTGAAACCCCTCGACGAAAAAGAGTTGCGCGAAAAATCAAAAGAAAAAAGTTTTGCCGGAACTATCTATCGAAAAACGCACCGGCTTTTGGAGCGGAATTATGATCTGATTCAATCGGCGCGGCCGCGCGTGTCTAAAAACTCCTGCGGCTACCAGCTCTGGAACGTGTGGGATAAAAAAACATTCAACCTCGCCCAACTCATGGTCGGCTCGCAGGGGACGCTCGGACTCATCACCCAAGCCAAACTCGGGCTCGTGAAACGCAAAGAACACTCCTCGCTCGTCGTCATGTTTCTAAACGATTTGAAACCCCTGCCGGAGCTTATTGCGGAAACGCTCGCCATGCGTCCCGAAAGCCTTGAATCATTCGACGACAAAACGCTCGGCATCGCCATGAAATTTTTGCCCGGGCTTATAAAATCGATGGGCGGAAATTTCGTGAAACTCGTGTTTCAGTTCATACCCGAGATGCTCATGTCGCTCCGCGGTGGGTTTCCGAAGATGGTGATGCTTGCCGAGTTCGCGTCGGACGATCCGGCGGAACTCGAAGAAAAAACCGAGGCGCTCCGAGAACGGCTTCTAAAATTCGGCGTGCGCGTTCGCATTGTGCGTAGCGCGGTTGAGGCCCAAAAATACGTCACCATACGCCGCCAAAGCTTTGCGCTTCTGCATGACCACTCCACAGGTAAGGACGCGGCGCCGTTCATAGACGACATCATCGTCAAGCCGGAGTATCTGCCGGAATTTTTGCCGAAGTTGAATCAGATTCTCGACCCGCACAAAGACCTGCTCGTCTACACGATCGCTGGCCACCCGGGAAACGGAAACTTTCACATCATCCCGCTCATGGACTTGAAAGACCCGCGCATCCGCTCGCTCATTCCCGAAATCTCCGAGGAGGTGTATGATCTGGTGCTTGGATACAGGGGCTCCATCACCGCGGAGCACAACGACGGCCTCATTCGCACCCCCTACGTCGAAAAAATGTACGGCAAAGAAATGGCAAAAATTTTCGGGGAAATCAAAAAAATTTTCGACCCTCTCAATATTTTCAATCCGGGGAAAAAGGTTGGCGGCGATCTTGCCTACAGCATGGATCACATAAAAAAATGAAACAGCCCCCGCGGTCCGCGCAAACGCCCACCATCCTCGTCGTCTTTGGGGCGACGGGGGATCTTATCGGAAAAAAAATACTGCCCGCGCTTTTCCGCCTTCACCAAAAAGGAGCTCTGCCAACAATGTTTCGGGTGGTCGGATTTTCGCGAAGAAACTGGTTGGACGATTCGTTTCGGAAACACCTCGAGGAAAAACTCGTGGAGCATCTTAAAAAAAGAGGGGGCAAGAGAGAAAAATCCGCCGTCACCGCATTTTTAAAACTCTTTTCATATCACGAAGGGCTTATAGACACGGCGGGGGATTATGCCTCGCTCGCGGAGACACTGCAGAGCATAGATGAATCGTGGGGAATGTGCGCGAACAAACTTTTTTATCTTGCCGTACCGCCGGAACTCTATGAACCCATACTGCGCCGCCTCGCCGCCTCTGGACT
>CAYJRG010000048.1:0-559 GCA_964372585.1 uncultured Candidatus Saccharibacteria bacterium | reverse complement strand
CTCTGGACTCACAAAACCGTGCGGGCCGGATGAGGGATGGACCCGTGTGATGGTGGAAAAACCATTCGGCAAAGACCTCCGCACGGCGGAAAAACTCGATACCCTCCTTGGATCGCTTTTCAAAGAAGAGCAGATTTACCGCATAGATCACTACCTCGCCAAAGAGATGCTCCAAAACATTCTCGTGTTCCGTTTTGCGAACAATCTTTTTGAACACAACTGGGGAAGCGCGCTCATAGAAAAAATCGAAATTCGCCTTCTCGAAAAAATAGGAGTTGAGGATCGCGGCGGTTTTTACGACGGCGTCGGAGCGCTTCGGGATGTGGGGCAAAACCATCTGCTCCAAATGCTCGCGCTCGCCACCATGGATAATCCGAAAGTTTTCGAACCTGCCGCGATCAGGTCCAAACGCGCCGAGATCTTGAAAACGCTCAAACCCCCGTCGCCACGCGTTTGAAGCCCTCGGATATGGGAAAATTTTAAAAGGAAGTTTTCACACCACACCCCGGCAAACCGGGTTTAAGTCATTACCAAAATAGGACCGTTTAATGCCCCGGTG
>CAYJRG010000047.1:0-5634 GCA_964372585.1 uncultured Candidatus Saccharibacteria bacterium | reverse complement strand
CGATCGTCGAACACTAGAGTGTGAATTTGTCTAAAACACAATGATATGCTAACTATATTCCCAGTAGCCGTAAGTTCCCGGAACGTCGGTTTCGGGTGTGGGCAACAACAAAAAACGCGGTAAAACGGAGTAAGTTTATGATAGGCAATGAAACAAAGCAGATGGTTTGGAATACGGCACGAGAAAAATTCAGCAGGCCGGATGTAAATCTCAAGAAGCCGGTTGACGTCGAGGTACTCGACTTGGTCGTCGGGCTAAACATCCTCGACATCCCGACCGAGAAATCGTCCGAGGGTCGACTCGGCTACAACGGGAATATGAACCCATTCGTCCAGTTCTTTACACGAGTCCTGCCGGAGGATGTCGAGGGGATCGTGTCGAGGAGCCCTGGCGTAACCAAAGAACGAGCCGCACGAATGGCGCAGAACAAGATCATCAAACAAATACTTGATCCACTGTTCTTCTACCTGGGAAATTTTTATTCCCCAGCACGAGGGCGTAACGTTCTTTTTCAGAACACGCACGTCAATCTCACTTAGGATGACGAGGTTTTGCTTTTCAACCAAGGACTCCATCTTTTCAGAATTGAGGAGTCTTCTCTGCTTCTCGAAGAGTTCCGCCGAGAGATGGGTCTGTTTGGGGATTTCCTCAAGTAGGAGTTCTTGCGTGTAGACACGCAGGACGCGGCGCTCCCCTCCAAATAGGCGCTCGCAATAATTTCGAGGTCGTAGCGTTGCGCTGCGACCTCGATTCATTTTCGGCTGCAATCAAGCCCCATCGATGGCAAGGGTGTTTTTTTACTTTCACCCTCCCCATTATTCCATATTCATTATTCACTTCTCCAAACTGGCAATCTCTTGACACGATTGCCAACCCTGCTAAACTGATCACTCGAAGGTCGAAAAATAAATTATTCAATAAGGTCGCGAATCAGGAGTCAGGAATCAAGTTCGTCTTACTTGACCCATGACCCTTGACTCCTAACACATTAAAAAATGGATTTCAAACCATTATCGAATCGTGTCTTCCTCGAGCCGCTGGAGGAGGAGAAAACCACGAAGTCGGGGATTGTGCTTCCCGACACGGCGGAGAAAGAAAAGCCGGTGAAGGGCAAGGTGCTCGCCGTGGGTCCCGGCAAGGTAAGCGAGAAGGGCGAGCGGATAGCGATGTCGGTCAAGGTCGGAGACATGGTCCTCTTTAAAAAATATGGCCCGGACGAGATAGAGATTGAGGGCAAAAAATATCTCGTGGGGGATGAGGACGACATTCTTGCAATTATTCAATAAGAGTCACGAGTCAGGAATCACGAGTCAAGTCTCCTTGATTCTTGACCCATGACTCATGACGCATTAACCAAAATGTCCAAACAATTACTGTTCAACGAAGAAGCGCGGTCCGCGATAAAAAAAGGAATTGATAAAATATCCGACGCGGTTCGGATGACGCTCGGCCCACGCGGGCGGGCGGTGGTGATAGAAAAGGGCTACGGCGCCCCGCAGGTAACCTTCGACGGCGTGACCGTGGCGAAGGAAATCGAGCTTGAGGAAAAATACGAAAATCTCGGCGCCGAGTTCATCAAGCAAGCGGCGGATAAAACAAACGACAACGTGGGAGACGGCACAACCACATCCGTGGTGCTCGCTCACGCGATGATCGACGAAGGCGAAAAGATAATCCGCGACAAGGGGATTAATGTAATTCACCTCGCCGAGGAGCTCAAAAAAGCGAGCGAGAGCGCGATCAAAGACCTCGAATCCCAGCGGGAGCTTATCAACGACAACAAGAAAATACAGGAGGTGGCAACGCTCTCGGCGAAGGACCTCGAAGTCGGCAAGCTCATCGCGGAGGTGATGGGAAAAATCGGCAGGGAGGGAGTGGTGACGATCGAAGACTCCAACACCATCGGAAACTCCCACGACATCGTGGAAGGAATGCAGTTTGACAAGGGGTACGTGTCGCCCTACATGATCTCGAATCAAGAGCGGATGGAGGCGGTGCTTGAAGACCCGTATGTGCTCGTGACCGATAAGAAAATTTCGGCGATCAACGACATCCTCTCTCTCCTCGAAAAAATCGTCCAGAGCGGCAAGAAGGAACTCGTGATCATTGCGGAAGAGGTGGAGGGAGAAGCGCTCGCGACGCTCGTGGTGAACAAGCTCCGCGGTGTGTTCAACGTGCTCGCGGTGAAGGCCCCGGGCTTCGGCGACCGGAAAAAAGAAATACTCCAAGATATCGCCATCGTTACGGGAGCGAATTTCATTTCGGAAGACCTCGGCAAGAAACTGGAAACTATTGAGGTGTCCGATCTCGGCCACGCGCATCGCGTGATTGCAACGAAAGACGCGACGACCATCGTGGGCGGGAAGGGCGACAAGAAAGCGATCGAAGAGCGGGTGGCGCAGATTCGCATGCAGGTCAAAAGTACGGATTCCGAGTTCGATCGGGAAAAACTTCAGGAGCGATTGGGAAAACTTTCGGGCGGCGTTGCCGTCATCAAAGTCGGCGCACCCACCGAATCGGCGCAGAAAGAATTGAAACAGCGTGTTGAAGACGCCGTTGCGGCCACGCGCGCCGCCATGGAGGAGGGCATCGTGCCCGGAGGCGGCATCGCGCTCTTCAATGTGGTCTCATCGGTCGCGGGCGTGAAGCATGATCCCGCATCAATTGCCGCCTCGGCCGCTACCATCTTGCGAAGAGCGCTCGAAGCGCCGCTTACCGCGATTGTCGAGAACAGCGGCGAGTCGCCGGCGAGCGTGAAAAAAGAGCTGGGCGCCGTGAAGTGGAGCGGAAAGGACGTCTGGACGGGCTTCAACGCGATTACAAACAAAATCGGAGACTTGAAAGACGCCGGCATCATTGACCCGCTCAAAGTGGTCAAGACCGCCCTGCGAAACGCGGTCTCGGTTGCGGCAAACTATCTCGTGATCGGGGTGGCCGTTACGAATATTCCCGAAAAGAAAAATTCCGGTGGAGGCGGAGGAATGGGCGGCGGCATGTCCGGCATGGGAGGGATGGGGGATTATTAAGAATCTGTCATTGCGAGCCTCGAGTGCATCCGAGAGGCGCGGCAATCCAGTAACTCTGGATCGCCACGCTCCCAAGGCGTCGCTCGCGATGACAACGGGTAAGGACGTGTTTTGCCCCCGCGGCCGCGCAGCGCGGCCGCGGGGGTTGCCGTTCTGAGCTCATTCTCGGAGTTTTTGTAGTTAGCCACAAAGTATCTTGCCCCTGTGTATAACCCCCGCTTGCGGGGGGGGCTTGCATGGTAAAAATTATGGTACAATAAACATATGAAAAAACTTACCTCGGTATGTGCTGTTTTATCGCTCGTGTCGGTTTTTGTGCCGTCGGTTTCAACGTTCGCACAGACCCCGCCCCCGAGCCCGATAGTCGTGATTTCAAGCGATACTTTTTCTCCGCCCCCACCTGATCGAGTAACTCTAAGTATCGCCCAAAAGAACACTTCTATCGCGTCAGAGATTATTATTCCTCCCACGGGCCAAAACAGAGTGCCTATATTGTATTTTGATGCTCGTTCCGACAACGGCGCCTCTTCAATAGAAGCTCTTACGCTCAAGATAAAAACAGAAGTCAGGTTTAATCTTGGCACTGTCAGATTGTACAGTGGCGATGGTGCCCTCCTTTATTTGGGAGCTGTTACCACCAATAGCGACGGAACCAATAGCGACGGAACGCTCATTGTTTTTGGCGATTTTAATTTCATCGAATCGCGCGGTCGTAGCGGTCTTAACATAGGCATAAGAAGGGATCAGGTTAAGTCTTTTGTAGTTAAAGCAGATTTACTGCCGTCTACGGCCGATGTGTCGCTCCAAAGCTTTATTAATACCAACATCATTAGTTTAGCCCGCACGGCAGCCATATTCCCTAATCACGCCTTCTTTTTTAGCAAAGACAGCAGTTCCACCGTAACTAGTCCGTTTGCTAGTCCGCGTGTTCGTGTGGTTTTTAGAAACGCCACAACTTTAGTAAATCCAGAGGGAACCATTTGTTTTGCCCGCGATTTGGCTAAGGGAAGTACCGGAGAAGATGTGGCAAGATTGCAGAGATTGCTCATACGTTACGGATATTTAATACTGCCAGAAGGAGCGCCTCTCGGGAATTTTGGCGAAAGAACTCGGTCAGCTCTCAAAGCGTATCAGCGAGAGGCGGAAATCACTCCCGCGAACGGCCACTTCGACTCCGGCACAAGAGCCGCAATCAACCACAATGGGTGTGCGACGCCGTCCATCACTGTTTTGTTTCCGAACGGGGGAGAAGTGGTTGACTTGAGCCCCGATGTGCCCTCGTCCACGCTTGCCGTCAGATGGAATTCCGCCGACCTTGGGCAAAGAACCATAAACATTGACCTCATCAGTTCCACAAATGTTGCCGTAAGAAGCATTGCCCAAAATGCCTCGAATACCGGAAGTTTTGAAATTGGCGCCACGGGTCTGTATCTCAATAGTCTTAGTATGTCAAACGGCCGGGGATCGTTCCGGGTTCGAGTGTCCGCGTCAGACGAAAGCGCGTCCGACGCGAGTGATCAGCTTTTCACCATTCTCTCCTCCCATGCAACTCCACTATTGAGGCTCACTGCTCCGGTTGATGGCGCCCGCGTTGCAAAGAACCAACCGTACACCATTCGCTGGACAGCCAACAATCTTCCATCCGGCGCAAGGATCAAGATGCGGCTTGAGCGGCATGTCGGTCCGGCGCTTGACCAGGCAAGCGAGATTTTTTCTCGAGTAACGACAGACACCTCGTGGGTATGGGGCGTAGGCGGCAGGCCGATCGGCAATTACGCGCTTACCATAGGTTGTTATCTTGACTCCATTAATGATGTGTGCGACCCATCCAATCGATCTTCAAACTTTGACAAAGTTGAATTTTCAATTGTGCCGCGAGATCAGGCAGATGTCCCGCCGCCCGCCCCACCGACGGTCCGAGTGCTTTCGCCGAATGGGGGGGAGACATTTACAGCGGGTGGTACCCTCACTGGCTCTTTCATCAAGACCGGTTTGTCTGTGGGTGCTACGTATGAAGTTGCTTTAGTTGGTAACGGTTTTGATAGAGACATCGGATATGGTTTAATTACTGCAGGTGGTGAACAACCAATTTCTGTGACAATTCCAGGTGATGTTCCTGCCCTTCCAAACTTTTATAGACTTCGTCTAGTGGTGGGATGTAACGGAGGGTTGTGTGTGCAGGATCAAAGTGATCGCGTTTTCACTGTTACTACTCCTTCTTCTCAACCTTCCATCACCGTTCTCTCGCCGAACGGGGGAGAAGAATTTATTAAAGGACAGACATATACTCTTAGCTGGACTTCAAATAATTTACCCGGTTCCGTTGTTGATATCTATGTACTTTCTAGCGATGGTACAGTACGAGGTAACATTGCAACAAATGTTGCTAATACAGGAAGTTACACTTGGACAGTTCCCCAATCACAGCTAGAAGGGGCTCATCGCTTTTATGTCAGTTCCGGCAATATATCCGACCAAAGCAACAATATCTTTGAGATATGGGCAACCTCTCGAAGAACCACCCAACCCTCCATCACCGTCATCTATCCGAATGGGGGAGAAGAATTTATTAAAGGACAGACATATACTCTTAGCTGGACTTCAAATA
>CAYJRG010000046.1:0-5777 GCA_964372585.1 uncultured Candidatus Saccharibacteria bacterium | reverse complement strand
CTTTTCGAGCTTTTACCGGATGAAGTTGATCAAGGGGAAAATGGCGATAGACCCAGGCTACTTTTCCTGATTTTCCATACCCATCCATGACCTGCTTCATTGTGTCATGGAAACGTTTGCAAAACGGACATTCGGTGTCTGAATACTCAACGATTTTCACCGGAGCATTCGGATTGCCGCGAATGTGGTCGCTAGCAGAAATGGCGGCCATTTGATCGAGAGAGTTGGTATCTTCTTGAGGGAACTGCCGATCTGCGGCCGCATTGTTGCCTACGGTGGCGGGCGATATGGCGGTTTTGCCGGAGGAAAAGTAAACCGCTCCCGCAATGAGCGCACCGGCAATCACAATCGCCGCCGGCACCGCGAGATTATTTTTTGTCGAGGAGTTTATGCTGTTTTCTTTTTGAATTTCGTCGTGTTCCATAAGTTGAAATTTGGTTAGTTGGTTAATAACAAAAAAAACTGGCGGCGTGATTCGCGCTTTCATCGCACATAACGAAAAGCGCGAACCTTCGCTAGCCGATGTGCGACGGATAGATTTTCGGCTGGATTATGCCGCGCGCCAAAGCCAGTTTAAGGGGGTCAATAATATCAAGCACACGCGCTTTTGTCCTCGCGCTTCGCACAACTTCCGGCGTGCGCGGCCAGACGGTTTTGTATGCGACTGAAGCAAAGACAACCAGCGAAACTGACAAAAGCAGGTCGAAAGTTTTTTGCGGAATGACATTCGAGAAATTTTGCCACGCGGCAATATGACTTTCTGCGTTTGTGCTACACGATACTGCCTCGGTGCCGTAAGGCATACAACTACCCATACTATTCATGTCGTTGTCGGCGGCCATTACTGCAGTTGTCCACAAACAAAACATCGCCACTGCGATGAAAGACAGTAGCGCGAGAGCGACAAAATTTCTTGAATGGAAAACCGACATCATATTTTGTAGTTTAGCACTTTTCGCGCAATCAAACAACGCGAGGGCGCGGCGGGATGTGGCGGTGGGGGGTTACTTGCGATGACATTGAATTGATATGATCAAAAAAATCTTGATACCATATTCTTGCGTTTGCCGCTCGCTCCCCCCAAAACTAGGGGGTGCCGGAAGCAACCCTTGGTCGACGAGCACGGGACAGCAACCGCGCGGCTTGCTGCGCGGAGGTTCATTTTTTGCAATTTCCCGTCTGTCGATATATACTTACCTCCATGCGGAAAAATCCGGTGGGTTTCTTAACGCTCATCATCATAATCTCAATCGTCGCAGGAGTTTTTATTTACCCTAATGGCGGCAAATGGCGCCCATGGAAGTTGGGTCTCGATCTCGTGGGAGGGAGCCACTTGGTGTATAAAATTGACTTGTCGCAAGTCAATGACGCGGACAAGGAGTCGGTCGGCGGCGGCATACGCGACGTGATCGAAAAGCGGGTGAACCGCTTCGGCGTGAGCGAGCCGCAGGTTTTTACGGCAAAATCGGGCGGTGACGCAGAACTCATCGTTGAGCTCGCAGGGGTGAAAGACATAACCGAGGCAATCAAGCAAATCGGAGCAACGCCGCTTTTGGATTTTCGAGAGGTAGAGCAGAATGGCTCATCCACCTCCTTCATTCCCACAAACCTCACCGGGCGCTACGTGACAGGCGCCCAGCTGACGTTCAACCAGACAACGGGCGTGCCGGAAGTTTCAATCGAGTTTAATGGCGAAGGAGCGGATATTTTCGACAAACTGACGGAAGCGAACGTCGGCAAGCCGATCGCGATTTTTCTCGACAACAACCTCATTGAGAGTCCGGTTGTCCAGCAGAAAATTTCCGGCGGGCAGGCGCTGATCACGGGGCGGTTCAGCGTCGCAGAAGCGCGAGGTCTTGTGGAGCGGTTCAACGCGGGAGCGCTCCCCGCGCCGATCACGCTCATCAACCAGCAGACGATCAGCCCGACCCTTGGGGCAGATTCGCTCCGGAAAGTCATCGTCGCCGGCGTTGTTGGCACGCTCCTTGTGATAGCGTTTATGATTACGTACTACGGAACGCTGGGGGTTTTTGCATCGCTCGCGCTTCTTGTTTATATTGCGCTCACATTAGGACTTTTCAAGCTCGCGTCGGTCACGATGACGCTTGCCGGTCTCGCCGGATTTGTGCTCACGATCGGCATGGCGGTAGACGCGAATGTGCTCATCTTTGAGCGGATCAAAGAAGAACTGAAGCGCGGCATTTCGAGAGCGGGCGCGGTAGAGGAAGGTTTCCGCCGCGCGTGGCCTTCGATACGGGACTCGAACACCTCGACCATCATCACGGCCGTCATTTTGTATTATCTCACCTCAAGCTTCGTGCGCGGGTTTGCGCTCACACTCCTCATAGGCGTGCTCGTGAGCTTATTCAGCGCGATTACAACCACACGGCTGTTTTTGAGAGTGTTCACGTCTAAAAATAAAAAATGAAATATCAAATATCAAAAATGATGAACCCTTGGATTGGGCAATTCAAATCAAAATTTTTCATCTTTGATTTTTAATATTTAATCTAACTATGTTAAACATCGTCGGCAAAAAAAACATCTACTTCGCGATATCGGCAGTCGCCGTCGGCGCGGCGCTCCTTGCGATCGCCCTCTTTGGCTTCAAGGAAGCGGTTGACTTCAGCGGAGGGACGCTCTGGCAGTTCAGGACAGGGACGGGGGAGGGAACGGTTGCGCCGATGAGGCAGTTGTTCGCGTCGGAGCTCGGGCACGAGGAATCAATCGTCACCCATGACGGAAAAAACAATCTTTTCCTCGTGCGCCTCAAAGAAATTCCCGAAGACGAGCATCAAAAACTACTCCTCGCTCTTAAAAATAAATTCCCCCGTTTCGAGGAATTGAGCTTTCAGTCCATCGGTCCGTCCATCGGAGCCGCGCTCAAAAAAAACGCCCTGCTTGCTCTCGCGCTCGCGCTCGTCGGCATCTCGCTCTACATCGCCTACGCCTTCCGCAAAGCGTCGCGACCCGTGAGTTCATGGAAATACGGCATAGTAACGCTCCTCACCCTCTTCCACGATGTGGCGATACCGGCGGGCTTGCTTGCTTTTCTTGGCCATCAGTACAATGTTGAGATAGACGGCAACTTTGTGGTGGCGCTCCTTGTGGTGATGGGATTCTCTGTGCACGACACAATCGTCGTCTTCGACCGAGTGCGGGAAAATCTGATCCTTCACCGGGATCGGAAAAACTTCCCCGACATCATAAACGAAAGCGTGAACCAAACGCTCGCGCGGTCAATCAACACCTCGCTCACATTCATCCTCGTGCTCTTCGCCCTCTACTTTGTGGGGCCGGCCAACCTCCAGTATTTCATTTTGACGCTCATCGTCGGGGTAACAATGGGCATCTACTCCTCGATATTCATCGCAAGCCCGGGACTGCTCTTGTTCCAGGGCACAGAAACCGGCAAATCCCAAAAAAGCTAGCATTCACGGGCAAAAACAGGCCTAGCTGGCTTTTCCACAGGAGGAGGGATTGACGAAATAGCTTTAGCCGTTATATAATACCCACATAAGAAAATGATATCCGCGCAAAAAACAATCTACGCGTTGTTCGCAGGCCTTTCTCCCCGCCAACAGGAGGTTATTGAGGCGCGTTTTGGCGTCAATAAAAAGAAGGAGGCGGAGACGCTCGCCGCCATCGGAGAACGCATGGACATAACCCGCGAGCGGGTGCGCCAGATAGAAAAGTCCGCGCTCGATTTTATGAAAACGCGCGTCTCGGGCGCAAAAGACATCCCCGAGATCGTAAGCGGCCTCGTGAAGCACGTTAAGAATTCCGGAGGGGTCGTGAAAAAAGAAAATCTGCTCAAGCACGCGGAGGGCTTCGTAAACGGACTTGACGAAAATCACATACAACTCCTTATCGAAACATCCGAGGCGTTTTCCGCGCATCAGGAAGATGACGACTTTTGGATGTTCTACTACGCGGGCAAAAAAGATTTCGACGCCGCAAAAAACTTCATCCATGAGTGGGTTTCGTTCGTGAGAAATAAGAAACACGAAATTCTCGCCGGAAATTATAAAAAATATCTGGATGAGTTTTCCCGCTCAAAAAATGTCTCGAAACTCGAAACGGATAATTTCCTCGGCATCAGCAAAAAAATCCGCACAAGTCCCTACGGCGACATCGGGCTCACGGAGTGGGCGGAAATACGCCCGAGAACCACGCGGGATCGGGTCTACCTTGTCCTCAAAAAGAAAAAGGAGCCGCTTCACTTCGAAAAAATCGCGGACGCGATAAACACTGCCCGCTTGAGCGTCCAGCTCGCCCTTGCCCCCACCGTCCACAACGAGCTCATCAAAGACCCGCGCTTCGTGCTTGTGGGCCGCGGCACATACGGACTCGCGGAGCATGGCTATGAACCGGGAGTTGCCCGTGAAGTGATACACAGAATCTTAAAGCGCCACAGCTCCTTGTCTCCGGACGAAATTGTCGTGAAGGTCAACGAGCAAAGATTGTTCAAACCGAACACGATCTTCATCAATCTCCAGAATAAAACTCTGTTCGAGCGACTGCCGAACGGAAACTATCGGGTTCGGGAAGCGTAAACACGTTCTCGGTGCGGCTTTTTGGGAAACCGCTTTCCGCCAAAGGCGGATCCGCCTCCCGTTCGGGTCTGAAGACCCTCAGGGTCTGAACGACTGGCGGACGCCCACATTTGAACGAGGGCTGCACGTCGCTTAAGTCTCCCAAAAAGCCGCACGCTCGACGCTGTTTGGGACTCAAAATTTTTAAAATTCGCCGTGCGCGATTTTTGCTATTCAGGTATAATGTAACGAATGGATCTATACCAATCCGCATTATCAATACAAGATTTTGTATGGTTCATGGCGGCGGTTGTCGCGTGCGCCATCCTCGTGCCGCTCGCAAAATCAACGTGGCTTTTTTGGCGACAAGAACTCTTCAAAGAGAGCATACCCTTCGTGCTACTCGAAATGCGGATACCTCGGGAAATCCGCAAAAGCCCGAAGGCGATGGAACAGGCGCTCTCGGCGATCCACGCGCTCCGGAATGCCCCGGGAGACTTTCGTGAACGATGGTGGGATGGCGAAGTAACGCGCTGGTATTCCTTAGAAATAGTCAGTTTCGGCGGGGAGGTCCATTTTTACATACGCGCGTATAAAAAACAGCGCGATCTTGTTGAGTCAGCTTTTTATTCATACTACCAAGACATAGAGCTTGTTGAAGTGGAAGACTATACCGACCGCTTGCCGAAAACCGTTGGAGAGCTCTACCAGCGCGGCTACGATCTCTGGGGATCCGAACTGGCGCTCGCAAAAGAAGCGGCATACCCGATCAAAAGCTACTTGGACTTCGAGGAAGTTGCGGAGGAAAAAGAATACGATCCGATATCAATTCTCATCGAAGTCATGTCGAAGGTTAAAAAAGAGGAATTCTTCGCGATTCAGATACTCATTGAGCCAGCCGATCACAAATGGAAAGACGCGTATAAAGACGAAGTTGAAAAGCTCCGCGTAAAACAGGGTCTCCAGAAAAAAGGAGGCGGAGCGAGCGTTGAACGCAAAATCGTCTTCGAGGGCATACTCCCTCATTTCCCCATTGAAAAAAAAGGAAGTGAAGACCAAAAAACAGACCAAACCCTGGCGCGAGCGCTCATTCAGCGCACGCCGGGGGAAACTGATGTCTTAAAAGCCGTGGAGGAAAATCTTTCAAAACCCGCCTTCGCAACGATCATCAGATTTATCTACCTCTCGCCGAAAGAAATGTTTTACGACACGTTTGCGAGGAGGGGCGTGATGAGCTCATTC
>CAYJRG010000045.1:0-5954 GCA_964372585.1 uncultured Candidatus Saccharibacteria bacterium | reverse complement strand
TGGAGGACCTTGTGCCCAATGAGGACGCGATCATTACCTTCTCCGCCGGCGGGTCTGTGAAACGGCTCCCGCCCGACACCTTCAAAGCCAAGAGGAGAGGCGGCAAGGGGCTCATCGGGTCGGACGTCGCCGAAGAAGATTTTCTCTCCCAGTTTTTCACCGCGGAAACCCACGACAACCTGCTCTTCTTCACCGACCGCGGCCGCGTGTTCCAGACGAAAGTCTACGACATCCCCGTGGCGAGCCGCACGTCGAAAGGCAAGGCGATCCACAACTTTTTGGAACTGCCGACCGACGAGAAGATCAGCGCGATCGTGAGCTACGCGCCGAAAAAACAGGCCGGAGGATTTTTGATCATGGTCACGCAGTCGGGCCTGATCAAAAAAACGCCGCTTGAGGATTTTGAAAACATCCGCCGCACGGGCATCATTGCCATCAAGCTGAATAAGGGCGACATGCTCAAATGGGTTCGGCTCTCGAGCGGCAAAGACGAAGTGATCCTCACCACGCGGCTCGGCCAGTCCATCCGGTTCAAGGAATCGCAGGCGCGGCCGATGGGGAGGGCCGCCTCCGGCATTCGCGCCATGCGCCTCAAGAAAGACGACGCGGTGGCGGGATTTGATATAATTAGCGATGGAAAGGCGAACGTCTTGGTGGTGATGGCGAACGGTTTTGCGAAACAGACGCCGCTCAAAGATTACCGGCTCCAGCGGCGCGGCGGCTCGGGAATCAAAACCGCGAAGGTTACTCCGAAAACCGGCCACGTCGTCTCGGCCCACATCAGAAACGACGAGACCGAGATATTCGCCCTCTCGGCGAAGGGGCAGATGATCAGAACGAACCTTGAATCCGTGCGAACCACCGGCCGCTCCGCCCAAGGCGTGAAGATCATGAACCTAAACCCGGGCGACCGGCTCGCGGGAACGGTGATCATATAAAAATAAAAAATTAAAGATCAAATATCAAAGATGAGGAACCCCCGCTCCACGGGACTCGTTATTTTTTCCGCCCGAGGCGGATCCGCCTTCGGGGGAAATCTTTGATTTTTCATTTTTGATATATTTTTATGAACCTCTCCCAACGCCAGCTCATCATCATCGCGGCGATCGTGCTCCTCGTCGGAGGGCTTGTGTATCTCGTCGCCTCAAACAGCAACAAGCCGCCGCGAGATCAGCAATTTTCGCTCTCCGTCTGGGGCGCCGACGAGAAAGAAGTTTTTGAGCCGCTCGCGGCCGCATACCGCCTGATCCGCCCGGGCGCCACGATCACCTATAAAAAAATAGATTCTCGAAACTATGAACAAACGCTCGTAAACGCGCTTGCCGCGGGCGACGGGCCTGATGTTTTTTATATCGGCAATCACGACATCCCCGCCGAAAAAGCCAAGCTCTCCCCCGCCGGCCGGCTTTTCAGCCGGAGCGATGTGAGCCGGCTTTTTCCGACAGTTGTTGAACAAGATGTCGTCGCCTCGGGCACGCAAGTCTACGCCCTCCCGCTCTACCTCGACACCCTCGCGCTTATCTACAACAAAGACCTGTTTGACCAAGCGGGAATCGTTGCTCCGCCGAAAACATGGGGTGAGTTTTTGACCGACGTTCCGAAACTTAAAATCATAAACCAACGCGGGCAGATCGCGCGGGCGGCGGCCGCGATCGGCGGGACCGAAAAGACCGTTGACGCCGGCATGGACGCGCTCATCTTGCTCATGCTCCAAAACGGCGTGCGCCTAACCGAAGACCCGATCTCCGTCCAGAGCATCACCTCGCCGGAATCCGCGGACGCCCTCGCGTTCTATCTCCAATTTTCAAACCCCAGCTCCCCCGCGTATACCTGGAACGAAGACCTAACTGGTTCGATAGATTCCTTCGCCGCCGGAAAAACCGCGATCATCCTGAACTATCAATCCGCGCTCGCAGGTATCAAACGAAAAAACCCGTTCCTCAATTTTGCCGTTTCGGTCGTCCCCCAGACCGCCCGGTCAGACGCCGCTTTTTCATACCCGCGATATCACGCCCTTGCCGTCTCGAAACAAAGCCGGATTCCAGAGCACGCGTGGGACTTTGTGATCCAAGCGACGACAAACACCAACCTTGTCCGCGCGTATCTTGGAAACTCCGGCCGCCCGCCGGCTCTCCGAAGTTTGATCGGGGAGCGGATCAGCGACCCAGATGCCGGAGTCTTCGCCCAGTCGGCGCTCATCGCCCGCTCGTGGTATCATGCGGACAACGCCGCGATCCACGAAATTTTCAACGACATGGTTTCTTCCATTTTGACCGGCCGCTCGAGCGCCTCCGACGCGCTTTCAAAAACGTACGGGCGCATGAAGCCCTTGTACGACAAAAGAAATCTCAATGAATAAATTCGCCCGCTTTGTTTTTTTTCTCTTTCTTTTCTCAGCTCCATTTGTCGCCTCCGCGCACCCGGTCAACATTTTGCAGGGCGGCTTTTGGGGGCCGATTGTTTCCTGCGGCCCGCCGACTGGCGTTCCCGGGGCTCCTTCGGGCCCGAGTCCCTGCGTTAACCTCTGCGACCTCATGCACACCTTCCTGCACCTCGTGTACTTCTTTATGTCGCTTACGCTCTATGCCCTCGCTCCTGTCCTTTTCGCGTGGGGAGGCATTCTCATCATGATCGCCGGCGCCGATCCGAACAAACTCTCTGGGGGCAAAAAACTTCTCCTCGGAACGCTCGTCGGCGTGCTCATCACGCTCGCGGCGTTTCTCATTATAAAAACGTTTGTTACCGCGCTCGGCGTCGAGGGAAGGTTCTTGGGGTTCACAAATCCCCTCCAGTGCCTCGTCCAGTGAGTTAGAAAAACCCGTCATTGCGAGCCGCAGGCGAAGCAATCTAGTTTTCTCGAAATCCTCTACCCTCCATCTCCTCTGCCTTCCAGCCTCTATTTGCTATACTATCCCCATGATCCAAAAACTCGCCGAGCTTGCCGGTTTTATAAAAAAAGCGCATGCGGCGGCAGATTTGAACTTCAACCTCATTGACCCCTTCGACGGTTGCGACTGGAACTGCCTCGCGAACAGGCTCGCCGATTTTCTGCTCATTGTCGGCGGGCCGCTTACCGCCATCATGGCGCTCGTCGGCGGATTTCAAATGATCACCTCCGTCGGGAATCCGGAAAAGTTCTCCGCGGGGAAAAAAACCCTCCTCTACGCCGCCATCGGATTTGTGGTCCTGCTCCTCGCGAAGGGAGTTACAAAAGTTATTTATGATATCTTCAAATAATGATTGTCTGTCATTGCGAGCCGTTCGAGGCGCTGAGGAGCCCTCAGGCTCTCGAAGAGCGGAGCGAAGCAATCCAGTCCTATTTCTCTGTCATTGCGAGGAGCGTTGCGCGACGAAGCAATCTAACTTGTGTGTCATTCCCGACTCGATCGGGAATCCAGACTGGATCCCCGCTTGCCCTCCTCGCCGAAAACGGCGAGTCGAGGCGGGCACGGGGATGACGTCGGGAGATGTCATTTTGAATTAACACTACCCTATGAAAATCGTCTTCAAAATCCTTCCGCTCATATCAATCCTGCTCGTTCAGGTCTTCGCCGGACCAGCCGCACACGCCGCCGGCATCACCATCAACAACACCCAAGACCTCGTGAATAAACTCTGCAGTTTGTTTTCGTGGATGTTTACTCTTTTGATAATCCTCTCAAGCATCATGGTGCTCGTCGGCGGATACATATATGTGACAGCCGGCGGCGATACGGAGAAGGTAAAAACAGCGACGAAAACTTTGACCTTCGCCGCCGTCGGCGTGGTGGTGGGGCTCGCGGCAAAGGGCTTTCCGAATCTTGTGGCTACTCTTTTCGGAGCGACCGCCGGGGGTTGCTGAAAAAAATTTTTTGACTTTCTTCTGTTGTGTATTACACTCTAAAACATGCGTAAGCGCTTGCCTCAAAAACAAATAAAGCGACTACCTTCGGAAAAGTTATACATTTTCCCGGTCGTCCTCGAAGATGATGACGACGTATGGCGCGTCTATGTTCCCGGCCTTGAAGAAAAGGGTGCCGCAACATGGGGAAAAACAAAAGAAGAGGCGCTGAAAAATATACAAGAAGTTGCGCAGATGATCATCGAGGAGCTTATCGAAGACGACATGCCGATTCCGAAAGGCGCGGCGGTGTTCAACCGCCCAGTCGTTGCCGTCACTGCATGACCATTGACTATTCACAGCTTCGCTCCATTGCCATTCGTCAATGACAAAATGCTCTCCTTGCGGATGGCTTTGTTCTTGTTCGCCAACGCGGGAGCCACCGGCGATTTTCTCATCCTGACGGCAGACGCGTTACTCTTTCATTCCATCATGCAAGCGATACATTCCGCCCGAAGACACTCCGTAGTATTATTGAGGTTCAGGCAAAATGGACAGAGACAGACCTCATCCGCCTTGGCATTATGCGCTGACAATATGAACGCTTGGTTGTAAAAACTCCTCAATATGATACACTGATGAACAGCGTGAAGCATATCGAAAGGTCGAAAGAATATACAAAAACAATGAAAATCATTAAACGCATCCTAATCTCATCCCCGCTCTCTGTTTTATTTGCGCCTACTACAACGTTCGCGCAAGATCCGCCTCCCGTTCCGTTTGTTATCAACCTCACGACCCCAATGGGCATATTTGATTTTTTGTGCAAAGTGCTCTTTGGATGGTTGTTCTACCTCCTTATCATCCTGGTCATTTTCTTCGTCCTCCTTGCGGCATACAAATACCTCACGGCGGGCGGAGATCCCGAAAAAGTCAAAACCGCGAGCAACGTGCTGATTTTTGCCGCCATCGCGGTTGTCATCGCGCTCCTTGCGCGAGGATTGCCGCTTATCATCACAACGCTTTTTGGCACATCCTTATTTTATTCCTGTTAGCGCTCTAAAAGAATCTTTGTTTTTTTCTTGTTGATTACCCCACCCCCCTCGACCGCGGTCGAGGGGGGTGGGGTTTTTAAGACGCGCGTGTTTCGCGTCATTATGACGCGAAACCATTTTTGTCATTGCGAGCGAAGCGAAGCAATCAATAGGCATATTTTGCATAATCGTATCAATTTGATACGATTAAATAGCCCAAATGACACGATTATGAACATTCAAGTAGACAAACAAAAGCTCGCGGCATTCGCCCGCGACTATGGAGCCAAGTTTATTGCGCTCTATGGTTCCCACGTGGGTCAACGTGCCCTCCCCGAAAGCGACGTAGACGTCGCCGTATTTTTTGAGCGCGGCCGCACGCCGATGGCGGGCGATTTTAAAATTTATACCGACATCATTGAACACCTTGCCGAAGCGACAGGCGCCCCCTCCGAGCTGATTGATTTCATTACCTTGAACCGGGCAAACATCCTTTTGCGATACGAGGCGATGTCGAAAGGAATCTTGCTCTACGGAGACGAGGACGCCTTTGAGCAATATCGAGCATTCGCGTTTCGCGAGTACGTTGACGCACGGCCGCTGTTTGCCCTTGAAGATACGCTCATCCGAAAACGGCAGGTGTTGATTCGGGAAAACATAAACGCATCGCGCCGATGATCAGAACAGATTTTGTGAAGCGAAAAGTTTCCCTCATTCAAGATGAGCTCGCCCACCTCGCCGAGTTCGCCGCGTTTTCATTTGATGACGTCGCGAAAGATTTTATACAGCAGGCCGCTGTTGAACGAATACTTGAACGCACCATCACGCGGGCGATTGATGTCAGCCAACATCTCATCGCAGAATGTTCGGGGGCGTCCGGTTCCCCGCCCAAGGATTATCGGGAAACATTTTTGCTCCTCACCGACATCGGCGTATACCCCAAAGAATTCGGAGAAAAGATTGCGAAGAGCGCCGGCACGAGAAATATGCTCGTGCACGAATACGACAAAATTGATACCTCAATGGTGTATCACTCGGTCAAAGACTGCATCGAAGATTACCACTCCTACGTTGGTTATGTATTGAAATTTTTGGACGCG
>CAYJRG010000044.1:0-6059 GCA_964372585.1 uncultured Candidatus Saccharibacteria bacterium | reverse complement strand
CTAAAATAATTGATAACCTCCGGACTATAGTTCACGCGAACGCGATTGGTGTTTTGGTGGAAAATTTTTGCGACTTCTTGTATCCCTAATAGAGCGATAAGCTCACGCACATCGTTCATATCGCCATAATTCAAAACAGCTTCAACAACGGCTCCGTTTGAAAGCCGGTCATAATTTTTAGTTGACCAAAACAGATGCTTTCTTTTCTTTACAAAATCACTCGTAATCATATTCGCTATTATATCACTTTTGACAATCAATTGTTAATTGGAACTTTTTATAAAATATGGTAACTTTTGGAGTATGGAACAGTATTCATTGACGGTCAAAGAGGGGGAAAAAATAATTGCGACGCTTCGCTCGCAGGGAGCTGTGGTTGGGTATTTGTTTGGATCGCGTGCGCGAGGCACGGCGCAGAGCCGTAGTGATGTAGATTTGGGCGTCGCGTTTCCGCCGAATATCTCCGTGGCGGCGCAGGAAGAGCGAGTTGAGCGCATACGCGCCAGCTTAGAGATGGTTTTTGGCAAAGATAAAGTTGATGTTGTTAATGTCGGAACGGTGAACAATCCACTGCTTCGATACACCGCCGTATTGGGGGAGGGAATAACGCTTTTTGCCGATGACACATCTCTCCGAAATGTGATTGCTCGGCGCGCCCTCCGCGATTTTGAAGACACGAGGCATTTGAGAAGCATACAGGAACGGGCAATAGAACATCTTTTTGTTTCTCGATCATGAGCCCGATTAACGTTGGAGCAATTACAGACAAGCTCTTTAAGCTCAATGAGAATGCTAATTTCATTGAGGATATTGCGCGCCGCAGAGAAAAAGAGCTTGCCACAGATCCCCCGCTCTATTATGGCCTAGAACACCTTTTGCAAATTTCAATCGAAATTATTTTTGACATCGGTTCTCACCTTTTGGCCGAAGAATTTAAGAAAAATCCGAAAACATACCAAGACATCATTTTAGAATTGGGCGAGGCCGGAGTCGTGGATAAAAAATTTGCCGAGGCGCAGTCCGATATGGCGAAGTTTAGAAATAAACTTGTTCACGACTACGATACCATCGACAAGAAAAAAGTGCTCGAATATGCGCGTGCCGCTCCGGAAATCTTTCGTGTGTTCGGAAAATCTTTTGCTGATTTTGTGCGGAGTAAGTAACTCTGCGACCCATCTCATCTTGTGAAGCTCATCAACCAACGCCCCGCGCGGTTTTTTTGTTGCCCTTTACAATATTTCGGTTTTATGCTTCACTTGCAAACAGGCGGGGATATGTGTCTCCTCCTTAACAACCCAACCTTTAACCAAAGGATTCGACATGAAAAGCCTGTTTCTCCGTTACGATGCCTTCGAAAACCAGCTCATTGAGCGGTTTCGCGAACATCCCTTCCTTCGTCAGGTCAAAACCCTGACTGACGAAGAATTCACTCAGTGGCTGTTGCAACTCGGGCATCTCTCCGCCAATTTCATCAGGTGGGAAGACCGCGCCAAACTGCCGCTCGATTCGGAATCCGCAAAAGAAGTTGTGCGGGAAATTCTGCGGGATGAAATCCCTCGGAACAAGCCGACGCACCAAGACAACCGATTCTACGATCTTCGAAGAATCGGCGTTGATCCTATTCGGATTCTGAACACTCCCCCAACGGCCGAGACGAAAGCCACGATCCAGTGCTTCTATGATCTCGTTCGCTTCCCGCAAGACCACCTCGACCTTCGGGTTCTGGTTGTCCTGCGAGTTTTGGGCGAAATCACCGTTGCGGCCGTGTATCTGCATGTGAAGCTCGAACTCGAACGCCGGTTCGGATTCAAGAGCGAAGACCAGCGCTTCTTCGCCCCTCACTTCTACCATGACGTGAAGGGCGGCCACAGCGACGAGTACAACGACGCTGACGGAGAGGACGATGCCGGACATGCGGCAAAGTTTAATGAAGCAATCGAAGGGCTCATCACCGACGAGGAGACGCTCGCTATCGCAATCGAAACTGCGGAAGCGGCGGCCAATGTGCGTTATTCGTTCCACGACCAATTTCTGACGAAAGCGGTTGCGTGGCGAAGGGCACGGCAGGTTGCGGCTATCGCGGCGGTTCTTGCGATTCTCGGAGTCGTCACATGGGGAGCTTTCCAAGTTCCGCCGACGATTAAGAGTGCCCGACTTCAGGCCAAGCGGGAATGGTATCAACAGTTCCTTCGTGAGTCCTCCCCCCGGGACCGAGAGTTCCACATGAAAATGGATCAGATGCTCGCCGAACGAGCTCTCCGCAATGGAAACATTGACGATCTCGCAAAGGTTGGAACGTACGAATCCGGCTACGAGATATACGGATACGGGCCGTAACAAAATCCCGTCACAACAAACAACGACCGCCGCGAGTGAAAACTCGCTGCGGTTTTTTTGTTTGACGAGTTGCGGCCGAGCCGATAAGCTCATAGCGACCCCTAGAAGCGCGGAAAGGGGCGCGTTCGGTTTTATTCATCATTCTATATTCATAATTCATTATTCATTTTTGAATGAAAGACAAAATCATAATTCGGGGCGCCCGCGAGCATAATTTGAAAAACATTTCGCTCGAATTGCCGCGGGACAAAATGATCGTGTTCACCGGACTCTCTGGTTCGGGGAAGTCTAGTTTGGCGTTCGACACGATTTTTGCCGAGGGCCAGCGGCGGTATATCGAGTCGCTCTCGGCGTATGCCCGTCAATTTTTGGGCAAGCTCGACAAGCCCGATGTGGATGAGATCGAGGGCCTTTCGCCCGCAATTTCGATTGACCAAAAGAGCCACTCCTCGAATCCGCGCTCGACGGTTGCCACGATCACCGAAATTTACGACTACCTGCGCGTGCTTTTCGCGCGGCTCGGGAAGCCGCACTGCCCGCGGTGCGGCAAGCTGATTCAAAAGCTGACGAACGAAGAGATCGTGGACGTGGTGGTTGATCTTGCCCGCGCAAACGAGTCCCAGCGGAATATTGTGATCTTGGCGCCGGTTGTTCGCGGCAGAAAAGGGGAGTACTACCAGATGTTGTACGACTTTTTGAACGCCGGATTTTCTGAGGTTCGGGTGGACGGCGTGTTCCGCTCGCTCCGCGAACGCGTGGAGCTCTCGCGCTACAAACAGCACTCGATTGACCTCGTGGTGGATCGCATGCCGGCGGATATTCTTGATTTTAGAAGCAAGGCCGCCTCGCCCAAGGGGCGGGCGCCCGCTTCGACTCGCGTCGAGCGAGGCGAGAGCCTCGCTCCGGAGGAGCGGGACAATCGCCTGCGCCTGTCGGAAGCGATCGAGTCCGCGCTCAAATACGGCAACGATGTCGTCACGGTGATCACGGACAAAGAGGTGTCGCTCTCGGCGAAATTCACCTGCCCGAACGATGGATTTTCATTTCCAGAAATCGAGCCGCGGCTGTTTTCTTTCAACAGCCCCTACGGCGCATGCCCCGCCTGCCACGGCCTTGGGACGGAAGACGTGTGGTCGGAGGCAATCTGCCCGACCTGCATTGGCAAGCGCCTCCGCGAAGAGAGTTTGAACGTGCTTGTGAAAGACAAAAGCATCGCTTCGATTACCGCGTATTCGGTGGGCGATGCGCACGCGTTTTTTGAAAAACTTGATCTCAAGACCGACAGCGCCCGCGCCGTTGCCGAGGCCCCGCTCCGCGAAATCAAAAATCGGCTGAAGTTTATGATTGACGTCGGGCTTGAATATCTGACGCTCGACAGAAAGGCCGGGACGCTCTCTGGCGGAGAATCCCAGCGCATCCGGCTTGCCTCGCAAATCGGTTCGCGTCTCGTGGGCACGCTCTATATTTTAGATGAGCCGACGATCGGGCTTCACCAGCGCGACAACGCGAAGCTTATCAAAACGCTCCATGATCTTCGGGACCTCGGAAACACCATCATCGTCGTCGAGCACGACGAAGAAACGATCCGCGCGTCGGATTATCTCGTTGACATCGGCCCTGCGGCGGGAATTCACGGCGGGCGGGTGGTTGCGGAGGGACCGATTCCAGAGGTGTTACGGGTCACGGGTCACGGGTCAAGAGTCAAGGGTCATGAGTCATGGGTCAAGGGTCATGAGTCATGGGTCAAGGGTCATGAGTCATGGGTCAAGGGTCAGGGGTCAGCGGTCGGCGAATCGCTCACGCTCGACTACCTGCGCGGCAAAAAATTCATCGAAGTTCCCGAGGAGCGGAGGAAGGTTTCGCGCGCACCCCGCTCGGCGGGTGTACCCGCCGAGCGGGGTGCGCCGCCGAGCGGGGGGGCCGGAAGCGGCGCGGGCGGGTTTCTCAAAATCCGCGGCGCGACCGAGAATAATTTGAAAAACATTGACGTGGACATCCCGCTGAAGCGTTTTACGGCTGTCACCGGCGTTTCCGGTTCGGGCAAAAGCACGCTCGTGTACGACGTGCTCTATAAAACGCTTGCGGTGAAGTGGAACGGCGCGTCGTATCGGGCGGGCCAGCACAAAGCCATGCTCGGACTCGAATACCTGAACCGCGTCATCAACATTGACCAGTCTCCGATCGGCCGCACGCCGCGATCGAACCCCGCGACCTACGTCGGCGCGTGGACGTTTGTCCGTGACCTCTTCTCCTCAACCGAGGACGCGCGGGTGCGCGGGTATAAGCCCGGGCGGTTCAGTTTTAACGTGCCCGGCGGGCGGTGCGAAAATTGCCAAGGGCACGGCACGATCGCGATCGAGATGCACTTTTTGCCGACGGTGTACGTGCAGTGCGACGTGTGTAAGGGCAAGCGCTTCGACCGCGAAACACTCGAAGTGGAATATAAAGGCAAGAATATCTACGAAGTTTTGAAAATGACCATCGAGGAGGCGGCGAAATTTTTTTCCGACATCCCGTGGATCCGCGACCGCGTTACGATTTTGGAAGAGGTGGGCTTGGGGTATCTCGAGCTCGGGCAATCCGCGACTACTCTCTCCGGCGGGGAAGCCCAGCGCGTGAAGCTCTCGGCCGAGCTCGGCAAGCGCGATACGCGCCGGACGCTCTACCTTCTCGACGAGCCGACGACCGGACTCCACTTTGCCGACGTGCGCAAACTTCTCGAAGTGCTCCAGCGGCTCGTGGATCGCGGAAACACGGTTGTGGTGATCGAACACAACCTCGACGTTATCAAGTCCGCCGACTGGGTGATTGACCTCGGTCCAGAAGGCGGCGAAAAAGGCGGCGAGGTGGTCGCTGCGGGAACGCCGGAGGCGATTGCCCGTTCCCCAAAAAGTTTTACCGCAGGATATTTGAGGAAAGTTCTTTAGGGGACAAGAGTCACGAGTCAGGAATCATGAAAGAAATATGTCTTAATCTTGTTTATTCCTGACCCTTGACCCATGACTTATGACCCGATAATCTCATAGTATGATCAAAATAATCGGCAACGACATCACGCGGGGAGGGGAAAAGTAGCCCCCATCTCAAAATAGCTTCGAGCCGCGTTGCCAGCGTGTTTCCTGTATCCGCACGGCGCGGCGAGGAAGTTGTAGCAGTAGCTACGCTGACGAAGCCGCAACACAGCGGGACGGGAACATCGCCGCAACCATTGCGGGAGTAGGCCCGTCTCGCGCGGCACGGTGTCGCTCCTCCTTGGCGTGCGTAGAGCGCACCTGTGTCGTCGCTTTCCCTCGGCTTCGCTCGGGACCCTGAGCCTGCCGAAGGGCGTGTGCCGCGCGAGATTGGCAGATATCGCGGCGGAAGCTATTTTGAGATGGGGGCTTGGTTGGCTTGAAGGGAGTCATGTGTTCGACAGAACCGGCAGGAAGGTCGGGTATTTTGAGGGTGGAGCAATTTTCAATCACGAAGGAAGAAAACTTGCCCGCGTCGAGGGGAACCACGTCTTTACCACGGATGGCGGAAAAAGACGGCTCGACGATGTCCACGCGCGCGTTGCCGGAGGCGTCATTTCCGAACTCGGTCGGGTTGCCGTTTTATTGCTCATTGGAGATTAGACTATGCGCGGCTGTTATTGAAATAGGAATAGCTGTTAAAGGCGGTTTTTCCGCATGCCGTGGGATGCATTGTGCTATAATAAAACAGATAGCGATTTTCGCTGTCAG
>CAYJRG010000043.1:0-6156 GCA_964372585.1 uncultured Candidatus Saccharibacteria bacterium | reverse complement strand
TGTTGGGCATGAAGTTATGCACATACCACGCTTGATTGCATTTCGTAATTCAAGGAATATAAGTCAATAGATGGGCTGGAAACCCTTGCGGTATAAGGGGTAAACTGGATTCCCGCAGGATTGGGAATGGCCCTATTATACCTCAACAGACTCGCGCAGGAGGATCGTCGCAAGGTTGAATTTTTAGAAGCAGCTTGATACAATAGTTGCTATGAGCAATATTTCGCTTGATATAAAATCCAAATCATCCCTGAAAAGCAGAACGCTTATTGTAAAAATGGACGCGGATCGCCTGGAACGGCTCGCTGCGAACTTTGGCCTCCTTAGCCCCGACTTCTTGCAAAGCATTGCCCGAGCCGAGCAAGATTATAAGTCTAGCAGAGTAAAAAAAATCAGATCGCTCAAAGAGCTTATTCCCTGAAGACAGCATGATCTCACTCGTTGTAACGAAAGAGTTTGAAGATCGTCTTCGCGCATTGTCGAAGACGCTACAAAAGAAAGCGATTAAGCAACAAGCGATCTTTTCCCAAAACCCCTTCCATCCTTCTCTCAATACTGAAAAGCTTGTGCCGAAAGAAAAAGCCATCTGGACATTTCGAGTTGATAAAAAATATCGCGTTGTCTTTCGGTTTCTGGATGGTAAAACCGTTCTGTTGCTTACCGTCGGACCTCATGATTGGATCTATAAATTTCGATTTTAGAACCCATCTCAAAAATAGCTCCGCCGCGTTCCCATCCCGCATGCTGGCCTGCGCGGCGCGACCCGCTTCGCCCGCGACCCGTCTCGACTCGGTCGAGCCGAGGCGGAAGCGAGGCGAGCGAGGAGGCAGTATCGAGATACGACTCCGAGAAGCAACATGGCAGGCCAGCATGCGGGACGGAACCCTCCACGCTCCACTTTCTACCCCATAACTAAAACAGCTTCTGCTGTGGCTTCCGCACCGGCGGCTTTTGTGCTTCCGCGGCGGCGATGGGGACTTCAAGAGAAAGCTTCCCGCTCAAAACGCCGGCGACGATGGCCGGTATTTTTTTGAAACTCTCGCGGAGCTGGTTCATCACCTCCGTAGACCGCAAGGCGGCGGCCGGATGAAACATCGGCACAATCACCCGCTCCCCGATTTTGAACGCCCGCCCTTGGTCTCGTGAAATTTTTGCAAGCGGCAAAAAATAATTCATCGCGAAGCGCCCGAGCGGCACCACCGCCTTGGGCCCGATGATCTCGATCTGGCGCGTCAGGTAGGGTTTATACGCTTCTATTTCCTCGGGAAACGGATCGCGATTTTCCGGTGGCCGCCGCTTCACGATGTTACTAATGTAAACATCCTCCCGCTTCCAGCCGATCTCTTGTATGAGCTTGTTCAACAGTTCCCCGCCGCGGCCGACAAATGGTCTGCCTTGCTGATCTTCGTGAAACCCGGGCGCCTCGCCGATAAACATGACATCGGCGTCAATGTTCCCCTCGCCGAAGACAAGCCGCGACTCGCGGAGCGGTAAGGATTTATTTTCCAATAATTCCTTTTCCAAACTTACAAGCACAAACTTTTTCTCCATCAATCTATTATAGCGTATAGTGCGCCGCAACCACCTACTTTCTACTCTCCACCTTCCACCTTCTACTCTCCGCATTCTCTATGCTAAAATCCCAAGTATGATTCCTAACCATTCCCCGTGGATAAAACAACTGAAGCGCACGAGGCCGGTGGTGCCGCTCGGCGAACATGTAACAACCGACGTGGCCATTGTCGGCGGCGGGATTGCCGGCGTCGTAACGGCATATTATACGCTCCGCGATACCGACAAAAAAGTGGTGCTGATTGAAGCGGATAAAGTTGCCCACGGGTCGACAGGGCACAATGCCGGTCAGATCACCTCGTATTTCGAGCGGCCGCTCTCGGAACTCGTAGATGAATTTGGCCTCGATCTCGCGATAGACGGGCAACGGTCAATTGAATCTGGCTGGGAGTTACTTGAAAACATGTACAGCGAGACCGGCCTGCAAACGCCCCTGTACCGCTTCACCGGCTACGCGGGCTGTTCAACGCTCGCGCAACTTTTAGTGCATCTCAAAAACAACTCCTGCCGCGTCCGCGGCGGGCTCCAGACGGAATCCATACTCGTAGCCGAAGAATCTCCAATCTCAAAAGAAATCCTGAAAGAATTTGAAGACCTGTATTCGCTCATTCCCCACAAAGACCTCCTCGCCCTGCTTGAAACCAACAACCCCGACTACGTCGCGTCTCTGTCGTACCCCAAGGGGTGCATGAACAGCGCGCTGTTTTCCGAAGAACTGATTGGATATCTCATCGCGACATACAAAGACAGATTCAGTTTCTACGAAGGGAGTCCTGTTCGCACCGTTACGCTCAAGAAAAATCATGGCACGCTTCGCGTTTTGGATCAGACCGTGGAGGCGGAACGAGTTGTCTTATGCACGAACGGCTTTGAGAATTTTTCGATTGTAAACGAATCCGGGCCGGAGATAGACACAAACTTTCACCATCTCGTGAGCGGCAGGATCGGCTACATGACCGGATATTTTGAACCGATGAGCAACCCCCCGACGGCAATCAGCTACCTCGCAAAAGAAAGCGGCAACGGAGACCCGACTGGCGAATCATACTTTTATCTTACGAGGCGACCCCATGAGCACGAATCAAAAGAGGTCTATAATTTGGTGTGCACCGGCGGGCCGGAAAAAGTTTTGCCGAATCAAGCCGCCTATTCGCGGGACGAATCCTGCTCCGAAAGCGAGCAAGAAGTGATTGACGAATTTTTGTGGAAAAATTATCGGAACTACCCGAAGGGAGATTTGGAATACGCCTTCTGCTGGCACGGGCTTATGGCGTATACCCCGAACGGCGTCCGACGCATCGGCCCCGAGCCGCGGAATCCGACCCTGCTCTACAACCTCGGCTGTAACGGCGTGGGCATCTTGCCCTCGATCTTCGGCGGCAAAAAAATTCCCCAGTTTCTTTTGGGCGCCCCGATGGAGCCGTCTATTTTCGATCCTCGGAGGGATTAAAGTCCGAAAAAAGTTGCCGTGTCCCCTCGAGAGGAAATTTCACGCGCTCACTTCGTTCGCTTTTCAGAACCCTCGGTTTGAGTAATTCCGCCACGCTCCGACCGCGGTCGGAGCGACCCCCTCCGCTGTTCAATTCCTCAATCAAAATACACAAAACAAAATTCGGGATACCCAATAGAATGTCCCGAATTTTGCTTTGCACCCTCGAGAGGAATTGAACCTCTATCACCTCCTTCGGAGGGAGATATTCTATCCGTTGAACTACGAGGGCTTTACGAAAAAGTAATACACTTCGGAAATTGCCGCAACTACGAAGACGGCGGCGATGCACCGCAGAAAGAACTTTTTTGCCCCGCGGAGCGCGAGCGCCCGCTCGCCCGCGAGCGCGATGAAAAGGTATTGCAGAGCGAGAAACACCCCGCCCGCAAGCCCGACCACTCTTAAAAAGTCATCGAATCCCATGAGGAGTAGAACTATCGGCGCGAAGAAAACCAACGAGCGCGCGTGACGCGCAGTCCATCCGCGTCCGCGGCTGAATGATCGCACTATCTCCCCCGCCACCGGGACGTATGACGTCCAGATGGCAACGAGGCCCAAAAACGCGAGCGTCTGAATTTTCCACGCGGGCCAGCCGAGAAGTCCCGAGACGGTGTCCGGCGCGACGGAAGAAACAGACCCGAGTATTCCGAACACAAAGAGGAGGTATAAACATGCGGGCGCTATAGTTCCGAGCGCAACAAGACCGAGGGGAACGCGGCGGGCTGGCGGATGTTCCTGCGCTCTATACGCCGGCTCGATCGCAGTCCACCCGCCAAGCGCAAACAAGATCGCCCCGAACGGCGCAAGCGCGTTCGCCATGCTGGCATGGCCCATCGCAGAAAATCCCCCCTCGACACGCGCCGAGAAAAATATAAAAAGAATCGCCGCCACCATGCATAAAACCCCTGCGAATTCGAGCGCGAGAAAGCGCCGACTGCTCATAAACAGCGGCAGAGAGCTTAAAATCCAAAAAACAAAAATACCCGCGTACCCCGCTTTCGGGAAAAGGAGGTTCATGAACGCACCGCCGAGAATTAAGTAGACAACTAGGGACAGGAGGAGCCCCAGCGCGATCGCGGCGAGCGTCGCCCAATATACCCGTTCTCCTAAAAAGATTTTTGCGAGTTCCGCGAGGTTCTGCCGGCCTGCCGGAACGCGCTGGAGCGCAGCCCAATATGTGACGTGGGAAACAATGACAATCAACGAAAAAACAGAGAGGTATAGAAGCCCCAAGCCCAGCCCGATAGTATTAAAAATATACGGCAGGGCGAACACGCCCGCTCCGATCGTCGTCGCGGCAATAACACCCGCGCCGCGCGCCCTTTGCCAGAAAGAATTCATTTTCCCGCCAGAGATTTTATTTCTCTCCCGCGTGGTGCACCGCGTCCCCCTCCCGCACGCGCTTTTTCACCTTGATTCCCACTTCCTGCCCCTTTTTGGCAAACTCGATCGGCTTGTGGTCGAACTGCATGGATTCGATCTGGTGTTCAAAATCAGTGGTCGCTCCCATGAATTTGAGCGCCGTCCCGACACCGACTTTTTTATTGAACTTCACGATCGCAACGCTGATGTCTCCGTAAAAGTGGGTAACAACCCCGATTGGCTTTTTCTTTACAACCTTTTTTGCGGTCTTCGCGGGCTTTTTTGAGGCTGATTTTTTGGGCATATAGCAAAAAATAAAACGGCCGACCTTTACGCTTCCTGCTCCCTGTCTATACGCGCGACAATTTCTTCAAGCAGTTTTTTCGGATCGGACTCAAAAATTACCCCCCCCGATCCCCGTCCCGCCTTTTTCAAAATCTCCGGAAGCATGTCGCTAAGTCCGCCCGTGCCGGTCAAAACGCCTTGTGGCTTTTTGTCTTCAAAACCGATCGTGAATTCATTCAAGGTGCCAATCCGTCCCGATATGGTGATGATGGCATCGGCGGAGCGAGTAAGAAGCAAATTTCTGCCGGCATAATCGAACCCGGTGTACACGATCAAATCGTGGTAGTCCACGGGAAGGTGGTATGTTTTCACGTGGGCGGCCTTGGACGCCGCGGGCGAGAGGCCGATCACAATGCCGCCAGCCTCCTTTGCTCCCTTCGCGGCCCAGTAGGGAATGCCTGTGGTCGCTCCAGTTATAAGGACGATGTTGTGCTGGGCGATCAGCTTGCCCACTTCATACGCTTTCTCCGTCGTTCCTTCCGGGCAATGGCTCGTGTCGGCCGAACCGGAAATGCAAATTTTATATTTGAGGTGATAGGTGTTCGCGTGGCTGTGTTTTTTAGGCATGAGTTAAGTATAGCAGGCAAGGTGCGTTTAGGTAAATTTGGAGCTGGATTATATTTTGGAGACGGACCCTTGAACCCATCTCAAAACCCCATACAATCTGCCTTTCCGTCATTCCCGCGCCTGCCCGTCCGAAGCTGGGCGAAGGCGGGGAAGCGGAAATCCAGGCTTGTCCCCGCGCAAGCGGGGATCCACATTCCCTTTTTCTGGATCCCCGCCTGCCGGCAGGCAGGCCCGATCGAGTCGGGGATGACACATGGGAGGTTTATGAACATGCTCTAGAGCAATTTTAGAAAATCTTTTACTGTTAAATCCGCATCCCTCAAAATTTTCCGCAACGTCCCCTTGGCGACCGGATTATGCGCGGGAATGGTGATAGGAAGTTTCATGAATCCGGCCATTCTAATATGACTTCCTTTTTGCCTCGTTACTTCATAGCCGCATTTTCGAAAAGCACTGAGTACTTTGCGATACGGAAGCGAAGGCAACATAATTAGAGACTTATAGCATGGAGACTTACTTCCCGAGGATTATAGATTTTGATTCGTTCCTGATTATCTTTCTCCTCAAGGCAAAGTTCAATCACTTCCTTGATATTTTTCAAAGCCTCATCCATCGTCTTACCCTGAGAATAGCACCCGCTGAATAACGGGCACTCTACGATATAGTACCCATCCTCATCCTTCTCGAGAAATACCGGAAACTTTCTGTTTCCTATTAATTTTTTAAGATTTTGTTTGCTCATGGTGCGTATAATACCATATTTGTGATGTTTGACTACGATAGGTTGTTAAGAGTAATATCTTAACGACCATGCTGCAAAA